>JANYCL010000294.1 GCA_025360355.1 Sphingobacteriaceae bacterium | reverse complement strand
GCGAAATTGCCTCAAACCCCGGAGTTAGTAACAATAAACCCCTAAAAACGACCTATAGTTATTAAGACCAGCCTTTTAATAAGTAATTTAACAAAGTATTAAAGGCGGGAATTAAAACTAGACCTTTATTTGCAGATGTTTAACGTTTTTTCATATGCAAAATAGAATCTTAGGGATCTTTATTTTGTTTTTACTCTTGTCTTCCTCTGGACTTTATTCGCAATCCAATAAAGAGCTTGAAGAGGATGCTTATTACCAGTTTAATAATAAAGATTACCGTAAGGCTTACGAGCTATATGATAAACTTTATAGCAAGTCGCCAAAGGATCTGGATTATAAATTTAAACTAGGGTATTGCTGTTTATTTTATGCCGAGAAAAAAGCGCGTGCTGTTGAAATATTTGAAGATATCAAAAACAACAATAGCAAAAAGTCGGAGGATATCGATTATTATCTTGGAAAGGCGTATCATGTAAATTATCGTTTTAGCGATGCTATAAAATCGTTAGAAGCTTATTTGGCTTTGGTTGGCAGTAAACCAAAAGATGGTGATAAATTAATAATTGAAGACGCAAAACAAATTATTAAAAATTGCAGTAACGGAATTGAATTGATCGATAAAAAAGTTCAGGCTGATATTACAAACATTGGTTCGCCAATTAATACGGATGAAGTTGAAGGCGTTCCGGTTATTACCGCGGATGAATCAGTAATGATATTTACTTATGCCGGTAAAAAAAGCATGGGTGGAAAATTAAATGAAGATCTGAAACCGGATGTAAATGGTGAGTACCGCGAAGATATTTTTATGAGTACTAAAAAAAGCGATTCTACTTGGAGCGAACCTGTTAGTATTCCATCGTTGAACACAAATGGAAATGATGGCGCCGTTGCTATTTCGCCCGATGGAAGTACTTTATTTACATTTAGCAGTAACAATGACCTCGGTGATCTTTATCAAAGTAATTTAGTTGGTACTACCTGGACTCAACCCCAAAAATTAAATAAAAATATTAATACCGAAGCATGGGAAGGAAGCTGCTCCATGACAGCCGACGGAAGATATTTATATTTTGCCAGCGAACGTAAAGGTGGTTTAGGCGGACGTGATATTTATATGTCGGAAAAAGTTAATGGTGATTGGGGACCGGCTACAAATTTAGGTTCTAAAATAAATACACCTACTGATGAGGATGCGCCATTTATTCACCCCGATGGTATCACTCTTTTCTTTAGTTCAAAAGGTCACACAAGTATTGGTGGATATGATATTATGTTCTCTATTAAAAAAGATGGTGAATGGCTCGATCCGAAAAACATGGGCATTCCGTTGAATACAACTGAAGACGACCGTTATTATGTGATCAATGCAAAAGGTGATAAAGGATTTTTCTCCTCTGATCGCGGTGGTGCAGGCGGAAAAGGTAAACAGGATATTTATGTTGTAACACCGGGAATTCTTGGAGAGAAACCTGTTATTGCAATGTTGAAAGGAACTGTGTACGGAAATGATATTCCGATGGAAGGAAAAATTGAAGTATATAAAGTTGTAACCAGTACTTTGATCGGACCATATTATTCTAACTCTTCATCCGGAAAATATTTATTGGCTTTGAGTCCGGGTTATGTTTATAAAATTAAATGTAGTGCTGTTGGTTACGATCCTATTGAAGAAGAATTAGATATTGAGAATCTTGATAAATTCTTAGAGATAAAAAAAGATTTTTATTTGTATAAACAAGGTGCAACTCCAACCGTTACAAATACTACAATTGCAAGTATGACAGGAACTTCAATTCCTACATCAACTACAGCAACAACAACCGAAACTACAAGTGTTGTTACAAATACGCCAACAACGGAACCATGCGATCCGGGCGCGCCAAAACCTGATTTTACGCCGCTAAAAGGTAAATCATTAAATGACCCGCAAGTTTATAAACAATTGATGGAGGTAAGCGGAAACATTTGCGCAGGTAATATGATCTTTAAAGTTCAGATCGCGGCTTACCGTCATCCTGAAAATTATAAATACGATCACCTAATGGAATATGGTAAACCTGAAATTGTAAATTACCCTGATGGAATTACGCGCTTTACACAAATGGAATTTAAAACAATGAAGGAAGCTGAAGTGCAACGTCAGAAAGCAATTGCCAAAGGACAAAAAGATGCATGGATCGTAGGTTTTGTAGATGGCAAACGCTATTCATTAGAAGAATTAATAATGCTGGATTTTTTCGGCAAATCAATTAATTGATTTGTAAAAATCCAGGTCCCGATCAGTGCCTTCGGCAGTCGGGATGACAATGGAGAGCTAATTGATTCTCCTGTGTCGGTTAAAGAAACTGCTCTATAGGCGGTGACTAGTGTACTGTTTGTTTGTGTTAATTATAGTACCAAAAAAAACCCCGCGATAACTCACGGGGTTTTTTTATGTTGTGTGTCCTTCGGTTAACTCAGGATGACAGAGTTTATTTACTCACTAATAATTTCTTAGTTGTTTTTCTGTTACCCGAACTAATTTCAATGAAATAATTACCATCAGAAATACCTTGTGGTAGATCAAAATTATATTGGTAATTACCCATTGCTAAATTAAGATCGCTTACAAACGTTTTTATTTCTTGTCCGGCAATATTAAATAATTTAATATTTAAACTAGAAGCTTCAGTTAAACCAAAACTAACATTTACATTACTCTTAGCAGGATTCGGAAACAAATTGTAATTGTTTAAAAACGCAGCAGCAGTTTCGTTAATACCAACCGAATTAACAATGATCATTCCTTTAAAAAGATGGAACTGACAAATGAAATAAACAGTGCCGGTAGAAACAGCAGTATAAGTAAATGTTGTTGTGTTCGAACCCCATCCGCCGGTCATGGTTGTAGTTCCGCTAGCTGCCCAAGTAGTGCCATCAACTTGTGCAATTGGATGAAAACTCGCTGCCTGAATAATAACCTGGTCGCCAACAGAACAGTTGGTTAGGGCGGGTGAAAAAGTATACGTCCCTGGCCCGCCGACAATATTAACCGAATAAGTTGTAGCTTTTGCGCCTAAAAAGGCAATGCAAATAAAAAGAATTAAGTAGATTTTTTTCATAGTTTTTAGTTTTAAGGTTATGTACAAAAATAAAGCATTTTAATGTAAAAAAGCAATTTATACCGAAGTAAATCAGGTTTTTTATAGGGGAATGATCACTCCGGTATTATACCGTAGGATTCAGGTTTGTTTTTCACAAACCTCAATTCCTTCGGTACTGATAATTTGTTCATTAAATGCTCCTTTTTAAAATAGCTTTATACGTAAATTAGCGCTTTCTTTTTTAGTTATTTCTCTATGAACAAAATCGACTATAACAACCAGCTAACGGATGTAGAAACCGCCAAAAAATTAGGTCTTTTACCCGAAGAATTCGAAAAAATAAAAACCACTTTAGGCCGTGTGCCTAATTTTACCGAATTATCAGTTTACTCAGTAATGTGGAGCGAACATTGTTCTTACAAAAATTCAATTACCTGGTTAAAAACTTTGCCAAAAGATGGTCCGCACATGTTAGCTAAAGCAGGAGAAGAGAATGCAGGTTTAGTTGATATTGGAGATGGCTTAGCTTGTGCTTTTAAAATTGAATCTCATAATCACCCAAGTGCATTAGAACCTTATCAAGGTGCAGCAACAGGTGTAGGTGGAATTAACCGCGATATTTTTACGATGGGTGCCCGGCCAATTGCACAATTAAACTCTTTACGTTTTGGTGATATCAATTCAGAAAAAACAAAATGGTTAGTTAAAGGTGTTGTAAAAGGTATTGGTGATTATGGAAACGCATTTGGCATTCCAACTGTTGGCGGAGAAGTTTTTTTTGATGAATGTTATAATGTGAATCCTTTGGTAAATGCTATGAGTGTTGGCATTATGAAAAAAGGAGAAATGGTTAGCGCTATTTCTTATGGTGAAGGTAATCCTGTATTTATCGTAGGCTCTTCAACAGGCAGAGATGGAATGGGAGGAGCGGCGTTTGCAAGTAAAGATCTAACGGAAGATAGCGCAAAAGATTTACCGGCTGTTCAAGTTGGAGATCCGTTCCAGGAAAAATTATTATTAGAAGCAACATTAGAAATTATAAAAACCGGTGCCGTTGTTGGTATGCAGGATATGGGCGCGGCAGGTATCGCCTGCAGCACGAGTGAAATGAGTGCCAAAGGCGAACATGGGATGGAAATTTGGTTAGATAAAGTTCCTGCGCGTCAGCAAGGGATGCATCCATTCGAATATTTATTAAGCGAATCACAAGAACGTATGTTGGTTGTTGTGAAAAAAGGAAGAGAAAAAGAGATACTCGATATATTTGATAAATGGGATCTGAATTGTGTTGAGATCGGTGTTGTGAAAAAAGGAGATAGAATTAAATTTTTCTTTCATAATGAATTAGTAGCGGACCTTCCTGCAGTATCATTAGTATTAGGCGGTGATGCACCCGTTTATAAACGCGATTACAAAGAACCCGCATATTATGCCGAATCGAAGAAATTTAAAATAGAAAGTGTTGCTGAGCCAAAAGATCTGAAAGATGTAATGAAACATTTGGCTTCGCATCCAAACATTGCCTCAAAACGTTGGGTATACAATCAGTACGACAGCATGGTGGGAACAGTTAACATGAGTACGAATATGGCAAGCGATGCTGCAGTTGTAAATTTAAAAGGAACTAAAAAAGCTTTGGCAATGAGTGTGGATTGTAATAGTCGTTATGTAAATGCTGATCCTGAAATTGGATGTGCTATTGCAGTTAGCGAAGCAGCACGCAATATTGTTTGTAGCGGCGGTGAACCAAGTGCTGTGACTAATTGTTTAAATTTTGGAAATCCGTATAATCCGGAAGTGTATTGGCAATTTGTTGGTTCTATTAAAGGTATGAGTGCAGCTTGTACAAAATTTAAAACGCCTGTTACCGGTGGTAATGTTAGTTTTTATAATCAATCCAGTTACGAAGGTCCTGTTTTTCCTACACCAACAATTGGCATGATAGGAATTGTAATGGATAAAAAATTGCAGACTTCTTTAAGTTTTAAAAAGGAAGGCGATGTAATTTATTTAATTGGGAATAGTAAAAATGATATCTCATCATCTGAATATTTATTTTCATTTCATAAAATAAAAAATTCACCGGCGCCTTATTTTAATTTAGATGAAGAATTTGGTGTGCAGGAATCTGTTAAGTCAATAATTAAAAACAATTTAATTCAAAGTGCGCATGATGTAAGTGATGGCGGTTTATTCATTACTTTATTAGAATCCGGTTTAACCGCCAATTTAGGTTTTGAAATTAATTCTGTTTCCGGAATCCGTAAAGATGCGTTTTTGTTTGGTGAAGGACAGAGCAGAGTAGTAGTGAGTGTGGAAGCAGGAAAAATAAATCAGTTGGAAGCTGAACTTAAAAAACAAAACACAGCGTTTACAAAATTAGGAACCGTGAAAGGAAATAAAATAAATATTGATGGTACTGAATACGGTTCTGTTGCTGATTATTCAAATCTCTATAATACAAGCATCGAAAGTAAATTGAATTAATCATGAAGTACAGAATCTTGTCTAACGACCGATTCAGACTTCATGATATATTACTAAATAAAAGTTATGCAACGCAGCAAAGCGACGTGAGTCAATTGAACTAAACAAAAGAAAGTCATGCTGCCTTGCGAAGCGGCATACAGCATCTCAACTAAAAAAAAGCCCCAACATTTGTTGGGGCTTTTTTTTTAGTTGCCTAGATCTTCAAAATTCACATCCTTCTCACCGCCGCTGCTTGTTTCGTTCTCTGAAACGGAAGTAATAGGAGGTGCGTTTTCGCGGATATTATCAACGGCTTCATTTAAGCCATCAAGGAATTTTTCGAAATCTTCTTTGTATAAAAATATCTTATGTTTCTCGTAAAAGAATTTGCCGTCCTGGCCAAATCGTTTTTTACTTTCAGTAATGGTTAAATAATAATCATTACCGCGTGTTGATTTCACATCAAAAAAATAAGTACGCTTTCCCGCTCTTACTGCTTTTGAGAACAAATCGCTATCGTTGTTCCTATCGTTACTCTCGTTTTTTTCAAATTCTTCCGACATAGTCTTTATCTTCTGTGTTTAGTTCATCACAAATATTAAGAAAAAATATTCAGCAATGAACTGGTGTTAATAATTCGCTTATTTTGTTAATTACAGGGATTAAGACAATAAAAAAGCCCATCCGATAAACGAATGGGCTTTTAAAGAGAAGTTCAATTATTATTGAACGATCAATTTTTTAGTTACAACTGAATTTCCAACTTTAACATTGTAGAAATAAACACCAGCACTGAAGCTGGTTAAATCTACATTGATCTCGTTAGAACCAATTTGACCATTGATCTTGTAAGTAGATAACATTTGACCTACAGAGCTATAAAGCACAACTTCAAAGTTCTCAGCTTTCTTTAAGCCGATAATAATTGTTGTAGCTTGACTTGCAGGGTTTGGATAGTTAAATACATCAAAAGTAACAGATGGGTTGTTTAAAGTAGCAACACCTGTTGGATGCATAGGGTTAATACTAAAGCTTGCAGGACAAAGTTGGTCGCCCAAGAAATAAGTATCAACGTTAACGCCTCCATTTAAAGTAGCATTTTTTGTAACAGTGAAAGGCATAGTTAAACAAACAGAACTTGCACCAACCGCTTTATCACACATGTAATGGTAATATGCACCTTGGTCAACGTTAGCATCAAGTGTAGTTGCGTTCAAGCGCGGAGTTACTTTTTGAATAGTTACATCATAACCTTTCCATTTGATATCAGGATAAATGTTCCATTTTAAACCTACAATTGCAGAGTCAGATTCAGTCCAGCTATAGAAGATTTTTTTCCCATCAGTTGAACGACTCATTTGTAAACGAGCATCTTGATCCATTTTAGCACCAGAACCATCCGACCAAACGTTTGAACCGTAACCCGGTTGTCCGCTTGTTCCTGCAGGTCCTTCAGTACCCATTGAATCAACCATTATATAATCCCATCCACCAGAAGGTTTTGTATAGAAGTCATAAATGATTGGATATTCAAAAGCACCGCTTTCACCCCAAGAATATTGCTCAGTTCCGAAAACATAACGGTATCCTAATGAATCTAATTGAGATTGGTTGTGACCATATAACATTGAACCTAAGTGTAACTGACCATTATTGTCAACTGCTGCATCATAACCTTCAGAACCTTGGAAGTTAGCAATAACAACATTACTGTTAGTAGCAATTGGATATGCACGATCATAAACACCTCTGAATTGAGTTGGGTCAGCAAAATCTTGAGAAGGTAATAAAGTCCAGCTTGTACCACCAGTCGAAGTTTTGTAAACGATTGGCTGAATACCTCCTTTAGGACTAGCGTGAGTTGCGTTTGATAACTCACCAAGTCTTGAACCGAATAATATAACATAACCGTTTTGTCCGAGTTCATCCCATGCTTGAATTGGAGCACCGAAAACAATTTTACTTCCATCAGCTGGTCTTGCATTTACAGGAGGACAAAAAGAGTCAACGCTCCATGCAAAAGCACCTGCGCTGAATACACCTTTTACCATTGCAGCACCTCTATAGCCAATTGTAGCATAAGTTGTACCATTTGGATCGTTTAAAACAGAAGCGATAGAACGAGCTAAGCCACCTTCAATAGTACTAAATGAATAACGTGAAAAAGCATGTTTCTTCATAGTTGGAGTTGCATCCAATTCAGCTATTTGATTAGCACCTGAAGTTGTGTTACCCGGTGTTGTAACTTGCTTACTAGTGTACCAGTTACCTAACCAACCAGAACCACCTGTTATAGGACCGCTACCAACGAAATATGCGTTGTTAATGTTAGTGTTACCTGATGGGTTATAAAGACCACCATTTGGGTAACGTGCTAAATTTGTAGCATTAGACCAGATACAAGTCTCATCCCAAGTAGTACCTAGGTTAAGAGTCCATAAACCATTAATTGTACCTGAATTACTGTTAGAAGAAGCAGTATAAGTACCGTTTTTACGGGCAACCATAGAAACTGCATTGATACCTTTTTTGTATTGTAAAGGATCAGATTGAGAAACTAAGTAACCAAACGCGTTCATTGAACCTGTAAAGATGTTAGAAGCTATTGTTGATGATGTTTTGTTAGCATTAGCCTTAGTAACATGTTTAATTTGTCTTGGTGTACCGCTAAAAGAAGCAGCATTAGTCATACTTGATTCGTTAAAATCAAGTTTCTTCGGAGTCAATGGAAGAATGCCGCTTGGCTTCGTCAATTTTCCGGCTTGTGGAAACGCACTGATAGCTACTAAAAGCGCAGTTCCGAGGAGTAGATGTTTATTCATGTTTATTGTTTATTTATGGTTTAAAATTTAACGTTTAAAAGTACTAAAAATCCTGAGTTCAGCAAATAAATTTTTTATTAACAATTAATCAAAATAAAGGGCGAAAATAGTCAATATTTTGTAATATAAAACTTATTTAACTTTTTGCTAAATGGATTCAATATTGGAATGCCATTTTTAACAAACCCGGGGATGAGCTATGACTAAGTTATGCAATGTATTAGGCTTTTACAAGTTTAAGGCCTACAACTTTATATCTGGTCGGTTTTTGGGCATAACTGGTAAAAGCTGTTTTTTTATGCCTAAAACCTAAATTATTCTTTAATAATTTTCTTTGTCTCAGTAAACGAATCACTTACAATACTGATCAAATATAAACCACTATTATATTGGCTAAGATCAATATTAAACTCATTTGAACCTGCCTGACCGTTTATTTTAAAATTAGTCATTTTCTCACCAATAGAATTAAAAACAATAATTTCAAAATCATCGGCCTTTTTTAAACCAATAATTAATGTTGTTGAATTATTAGTTGGGTTTGGGAAAGATTGGAGACTAAAATTATTTGTAGCATTTTCTTTAATAAAGGTAGGTGTACAAGATGTAAAGGAAAACATCATTGGAGAGATGTTAAAGTTTGTCGGACAAACTTGATCACCCAAGAAATAAGTATCAACATTTATGCTGCCATCCAAAGTAGAATTTTTAGTAATTGTGAATGGCATTGTCATACAAACAGTACTTACACCTACAGCTTTATTACTCATGTAGTGATAATATGCGCCTTGGTCAGCATTTGCATCAAGAGTAGTAGCATTCATACGAGCCGTGTATTTCCCTATTGTTACATCAAAACCTTTCCATTTTATATCGGGATAAATATTCCATTTTAAACCAACAATTGCTGAATCTGATTCTGTCCAACTATAAAATATTTTTTTCCCATCCGATGTACGGCTCATTTG
>JANYCL010000287.1 GCA_025360355.1 Sphingobacteriaceae bacterium | reverse complement strand
CAACAGCATTAATTACTTTTGCCGAAATTCCTTTTACATTTTTCTTTTTATGCTGAGGAAGAAGAGGGGAGTTGTCTTCAAACCATTGTGCATTAGAACCAATAGCATGAATGCGTTTACTCGCTTCCAGATCTTTTACCGAGACAACAGATTCAAAAGAACCTTTGCGTCCTAACGGATCCTGATACACTTCAATAAAACCATTCACAACATCCACTAAACTTTCTGTATCTGCAACCCAAGCGATGCAATATTCATCAAAATCTTCAAGACTACCGGTTTGATAATACTTAATTAATTTCTCGAGTGATTCTTTTTGTTTTGGATTTTCTGCAACGACAGTAGCTTTCTGTAACCAATAAACAATTTTTTCGATGGCTGCAGAATACATTCCGCCAACCTTCCAAACTTTCTCAACAACTTTTCCGTTCTCTTTTACAACCTTGGTATTTAAACCTGCCATAACGGGAGTTGTATCTTTTTTGTCAATTTTCGAATCGTAATAAGCAGTCACTTCTTTTTCATTCACACCTTCGTAGAAATTAACTGCTGATGAAGTCACCAAATCCATTTTCGGATCTAACTGAACTTTTTTAGAAGCAATTTTCTCATCATAAATAATTGGAATGATAAAATCTGCGAACTGATCTGCTGTTTGTCCTGCTAATTTTGGTAACGTTGTTGAATCAGAATGGTGCAACATTTCCCTGAAAAATTCTTGTGTACATTCAGGAATGAATTTATCACTGCTGTAATGATGATGAATTCCGCTGCTGAAAAATACGCGTTTTGCGTAAGTCATGAATGATTTAAATTGTGCATCACCTTGATGTTCGTTAGGGTGAGAAATAATATTCTCTAAAGTTTTGCGAACGGTTAAGTTGTATTTATAATTCTGATCCCAGGTAATATCCCTTCCGCAAAGCGCAGCCTCATACAAATAATATAAAAGTTCTTTTGTTTGCGCAGGAAGTTTATCAAAATCCTTTACGTTATAACGCAATACACGCAGATCAGCAAATTGTTCCGATACATATTCGAATTCTTCCATAGGTTTAACTGTATCAACGGCCTGAATTTTTGATTCGATCTTTGACAATTCATTATTGTCGGATTTACAAGCAGTAAATGCTAATGCAATTCCAACGGGAACTAATACTTTAAATGGGTTCATAAGAGTAAAATTTGAGAGTACAAGAATACGATTTTATATGGGTTTTTGCAAGAACGCAGCCTCGAAAAAAGTAATCCGTAATGACCCTCACCCGTCACTAAAGTGACACCCTCTCCCACGGGGAGAGGGGATATTAAAGAAATGTTTTTATGCGACCAAACAGGAAAGCTGAATTAGTAACCAAAAAGTTTCCTTCTCCCTTGGGAGAAGGTGGCCGTTTACGGCCGGATGAGGGTCAAATATGCAGTAAGTTTATAGGAAGGAGTTCAAGTTAAAACGAAATTCTTCTTTAAGATTCTATACCCTAACCCCAATAACACAAACATCATCTACTTGCTCTAAATTTCCTTTCCAGGTGTTGAAGGTATTGAGGAGAATTTCTTTTTGTTCAGCCATTTTTTTGGTTGAATTCGCGATCAGTAATTCTTTTAATTGTTTGTATTTGAATTTTTTTCCTTTCGGTCCGCCAAACTGATCGGCGTAACCATCAGTGAAAATATAAATGATGTCGTTCTTATTTAACTGAATGGTTTGTGTTGTAAATGGAGTTGGATTATCAACTTTACCAATCGGTTGTTTGTTGGCTGTCACTTCGGGTAATTCACCATTTTGTAAATACCATAATGGATTATTAGCGCCGCTCCATTTTAATTCGAGTGTTTTTGTATTGAGTGCGCAGACAGAAATATCCATTCCGTCCTGCACATCACTTTCGCTTTTTTCAAAAGTTTCTAAAACCAACTCTCGTACTTTATCTAAAATTTTTCCGGTGTCTTTAATTCCGAATTCTTTTACAGAGCGGTTAAGGGCGGTGCTGCAAATCACGCTCACCATCGCGCCGGGCACACCGTGTCCTGTGCAATCGCAGGCGGCAAAATAAATAATGTCTTTAGATTTCTCGAGCCAATAAAAATCCCCACTTAAAACATCTTTTGGTTTGTAGAGAACAAATGAATTCGGTAAAATTTCTTCCCATGCATGTAACGAAGGCATGATTGCTTCCTGAATGCGTTTTGAATATTGGATACTGTCAGTAATGTCTTTATGTTGTTCTTCAATAATATTATTTTTTTCGGCGAGCTGCAGGTTAATGCGTTGCTTTTGTTTGTTCTGTTTATTCAGAATAAAAACTACAACGCCTACAATAATTAAAATAACACCAATAAGCGCAATTGCAATTTGCTGACGGCTGCTTTCCACATTTTTTAATTCAATTTGCTGATTGAGCACTAAATTTTGCGCTTCTTTTTTATCGGATTCATATTTCGTTGACATTTCAATAAGCTGGTTACCTTGTGTTTGACTTAGTAGAGAATCTTTTGCTATTGCAGAAAGCTCGAAACATTCCAGTGCTTTGTTTAATTTGTTTTCATCTTTATAAATTTCGTATAGAGTAGAATAGGTTTCACGCAAATCGTCAAAATCTTTTATTTGTTTTCCAATAAAAACACAGCTGTCGAGATAGCTTATTGCATTCGGATAATCTTTTTTGTCTTTATAAACTAAAGCAATATTGTGTAAACCAGTAACAACACCTTTTTGGTCGTCCATTTGTTTCGAGTAACTTAAATAGGCGTTTAGGTTGGTAAGAGCTTTTGTATAATTCCCGTGCTCCTGATAAATAACAGCTGTATTATTAAGACAATCCATTATTTTCGGAATATCATTTATGAATCTGTTTATTTCTAAAGCTTCCTCATAATACTTTAATGCTTTATGATTATCTTTAGAATAATACAAACCGCCTAAAAGATTGAGACATGAGGCATATTGTTTTTTATTTCCTGATGCTTTCGAACGGTCTAATGCAATGTTATATTGATTTAAGGCCTTGTCAAACAAATTTTGTTCGTCAAATACTAGCCCCATATTCATTGCGGCTTGTATCATTCCTCTCTCGTCTTTAAGATTTTCAAATAGTTTATCGGCTTCAATATAATGTTCTAAAGCTTTCCCAAAATTGCCTTTATCTAGATAAGCATTTCCTAAGCTTATTAAAATATTGGATTCATTAGTTTTTAAGCCTTGTTTTCTGGAAAAAGCTAAGCCAATATTCCCATAATAAATTGCAGAATCGTTGTTTGAATATGTATAGCGGATACATAATTGATGAAGTATATTTGCTTTTTTTTCTCCATTAGCATCAGCAATCAAAGTTTTTAATGAATCAACGTTCGAAATGGCCTTCTGTTTTGGCAAAATCAGCAAAAGAAGTAGAAATATGGACCAATTAAATCTCAAAATAATAACGGTTAATTTAAACAAAATATTTTAATATTTTAAAAATTGTACTATTATTGTAATACTAATAAGCAGAAGTTTAACCTTAAAAATAAATCATATGGCAAAAGGAATAGTAGTTAAAAGACCAGACGGCATGACCGCAGGTAAAATCATAGTAACTGATCCAACATCTAGTGGTGTAATAAGTGGAGGCGGTGGTGGCGACGTTATTGGCGGAACAGCAGCTGCAATTGATCCGGGTACGCTTGTGTCTTATTCAGAGACAAACTCCAGCGGATTGGGCGATCTGGTTGACTTTACTTATGATGGCAGATCAGCTTCATCAATAAAAACAGCAACAAAAGGAACTGTTTTAACCGGTGCAATTACTGATAACGTAAAAGTTGGACCTGCTGATGTTATTACTATTAACGGCGGATCCGTTGATGGAAAAGTTGTAGTTAAGGGTGGTATTTTAGTTGTGATCGGAAACTCTGTAATTACCGGAAAATTGGATTGTCCTGTAGCGGGTTCTTATGTTATGATCGATCAGCAAAGTACTATTGATGGTATAATGAAGGTTACCGGCGCAAGTACAATTTCGGTAAGAAATTCTACTATTGATGGAAAGCTTGCAACGGATGGCACACTTTTTACAGCAGTAGTTGGCTGTACTATAAAAGGTAAACTTAAAGTTCTTAACGCAAAAGATTGTTATGCCTCAGGCAATACCATCGACAGCGGAATGGAAGGCACTTGCAGAAGTTAATTTAATTTTTTTTATAAAATAGAAGACCCTCTGCAAAACGGAGGGTTTTTTTATTGACCACTGTTAATAAAAAGGTAATTCTACCTGAGAAAAATCAAAGGTAGAATTACCTTTTTTTCATTGTTCTATTCCTAAAGTGACTTAAATTGTTATTTTTATCCTCCCATTAATGAGACGGATAAGGTCAATATTTTTTTTAATTCTGTTTGGAGTTTACAGCGTTTCATTTTCTCAAACTTATCCTGTACAATTAAGCACACAATTAATTCCACCGTATAGTGGTTATTTACCTGATTATGCTGATCCGAGTTCTGAAAAATTAAAAATAATAATTCAGTTCAATGATTTTACAACGCCGCAATATAATTTACGTTTGAAAATTGAAATAAAAGGAAATGGTTTTTCACTTGTAACGAAACAATTATTTAATCCCCCTCCTTTAACAGTTCAGCCGGGTGTTCCATTATTATTAAGTGGTGCAGATCTGGCGCCTTATTTAAATAGTAATAATCTTGATTTCATTGGGATAAATCAGAGTCAGTACGAACAACGCATGGCTTTGCCCGAGGGTTTTTACAGTATTTGTGTGAAAGCTTATGATTATTATAATCCTGCTAAAATACAAGTGAGTAACGAATCATGCACACAAGCTTGGTTTACATTGAGTGATCCTCCTTTTTTAAATCAACCTCAATGCGGAAAAAACATTGCACCGCAAACTCCGCAAAATATTATTTTCCAGTGGACGCCAATGAATTTTGCTTCTCCGAATAGCGCAATGAATACCGAATATGAATTTGCATTGTGGGAGGTTCGTCCTGATTCATCTGCAAATCCAAATCAAATTGTTTTAAGTACCGCGCCAATTTTCAGCACTACAACAAATCTTACTTTATTAAATTACGGTCTCACTGAACCGCCACTGAATTTATACATGAAATATGTTTGGCGCGTGAGAGCAATTGATATTACCGGTCGCGATTGGTTTAAAAACAGCGGTTACTCTCAAATTTGCACTTTTGTTTATGGAAATGCTTCAACTGTTTTGGGAAATTCGATCAACCTGAATTTATCGGCACAAAGTATTAGTCATAGAATGGGAAAGTGCACTTGGAACACACAAAGTTTATACACAAACTATTTGTTGCAGGTAAGAAAAGAAGGAACGCAAAATTGGTTCGATTATAATTGCTCAACAGGTTCCGAAAAAATAAATAATTTAGAACCGAATACAAATTATGAAGCGCGTGTAAGAGGAGAAGGAATGATCACCAGCGACTGGAGCAACACTGCAACTTTTAATACATACCCTGAACCAAATTATAGTTGCAATGATCCAACTTTTATTCAAGATCCTTTGCCACCTCAACCATTACCTGCAACAAAAGCAATAACAGGTTTAATAATACAAACAGGACAATTTGAAGTTTTTGTTACTTCAATTCATTCATCAGGTCCGCCTGGTTGGTATAGTGGGAAAGGATATGCAAAAGTTTTTGGTGTGTTGCCTCTCGCAGTACAATTCAATAATATTTATATTGATGATAATAATCGTCATCAGCAAGGTGTGATCCAAGCCATGACGCAAGGAATTAATAATTGGGTACATCAGTGGGATGTGAAAAATGCAGAGGAGAATGCTGTGCCAATTCAAGGAGTTGTAGATAGTATTTATGTAAAAGGAAATCAAATTTGCGTAAAGATACAAGGACATACAGGCGATTCTTGTTTTGCAATGCCGGCGGATCAGAATGTAGTTGTGGTGAGAGATGATAATGGAAATCAGTGGACGGTTAATGTTGGTCCGCCGCCGACTGTTACCGGTCCGACAAATTATTTACAATATAGTGCGGATGGAATTGACGCAAGTGATAGTACTATTGTTGTTTTTGAAGAGAGTCCGAATAAAAAGTTTGGTTTTGATGAGAAGA
>JANYCL010000255.1 GCA_025360355.1 Sphingobacteriaceae bacterium | reverse complement strand
GTATTTTATGTATGGCAGGAGAACATGAATTTGCTTAATTCAACTACAGAGAAAGAACTGGCGGAAATGGTAAATGCTATTGAGCCCTTGTGATTTTCAATTTGGACTGAAAGGAATATTTTTATTATTTTCCTTCTCATCTTTTTTCAGAAGCTTCCAAACTCTTATATACTCGTACCTACATAATCTAAAACCTAAATATAAACCTAAGCTTAACCAAAATAAATAACCACTTATTTCCTTTGGTATAATCGTATTTAAAAAATCTTCATTTAAAATGCCGATGAAAATTCCAATTCCCAAAAAAACAACCAATCCTTTTTCGATATTATTAAATCTTCTCCAATAGTATTTCATTATCTATTTTTAGTTAAATATTTCATTATTTCAGATATTATAAAAACCATAAGAACAATAGCACAAATTAATAAAAATGGAAGCATAAAAGTGTAGACGTATTTCTTAAAAAACATTAGAATTATAAAACCCAACCCACACATAATTGTAGTATAATTTGATACTTTTTTCCAAAAATTATAATTTTTCATAATATATCTTGCCCTAAATAATTTGAAGTTAGTTCTTCGTAAACAAATACGGATCCATGTCCACAAAATCATTTACACGCATCTCTATTGTTTTGTTGACTTCATCGTAATTAGTTTCTTTTACACCCAAAGTCGGATCATTATATTCAACTAATAATGTTTTAGCTGATGTGAATTGCAATTTTGCTTTGTATTGAGGATGAAATTCAAAACTAACTTCAGCAAATTTTTCTTTTGCAGAGATTGTTATCTTGCCATAAATTTTATTAGCGTATGTACCTTCTAACTTTTTATAATCTTCCGGTTTTGTTTTAAACGATGCAGCTGCTTTCCTCCAGCCTTCAGTTTTTACCGACTCGCCAATTGCGTTCATACTAAAACCTGTATAATAAAATGGACTATAATCATAATATTTTTGTCTGGTAATATCTCTCACCAACATTTTACCAATGGCTTCATATAAATATTGAGCATCGCTGTTACTTAAAATTACAAAACCCACATTCTCTTCCGGAATTAAAACTGTTTTACTTAAGAAACCATTAGCACCGCCATCATGTTCCACAACCTTTTTTCCATTTTCATCTTTCAAGAACCAACCTAAACCATAGGTCTCAAAATTATTTCCCTGTCCTGGTCCATCGCCTACGATCGTATTTGAATGACGCGTTTTTTGAATTACGATCGAAGGTACAATTTGCTTACCGTTATATTTTCCATTTGCTAATTGCATAATGATCCATTTGCTCATATCATTCACGCTTGAGGTAATAGATCCTGCCGGTCCTAATTTATCAACGTTAGCAGGAACTAATTCAGTAATTACCTTATCGATTATTGTATAGCACTTTGAAGAATTAGCGTTAGCCAAAAAACCATCATAGGTACTCGACGTGTTTTTCATTTCTAATGGAATAAAATAATGATACTTTACATAATCATCCCAGCTTGTATCGCAAACTGTTGGAATTATTTCTCCCGCTGTTAAAAAACCAAGATTGCAATAACCATAATGTTCGCGCAAACCATAATTAGGTGTTACATTTACCATGTTAGCGATCAGATCCTTTCTTGGCTTATTACAATTCCAATTTAAAAAATCACTTTGAAAAGTGCCGAATCCAATTCGGTGAGATAAAACATCTCTAATTGTAATTTGCTCCGTTCTCCAATCCTCACTCATTCTAAAATATGGTAAATATTTTTTTACCTTATCATCTAAATTTAATTTTCCATAATGCTCTAACAAAGCTAAAGATGTTCCTGTAAAAGCTTTGCTGCAAGATGCAATTTGAAAAACTGTATTCTCTGTCACAGCCGTTTTCTTTTTTACATCCGACACACCATAACCTTTCGCAACAATAACTTTTCCATCTTTTACAATAGCAATGGCGAGTCCGGGTAAATTCCAGCGTTTCATTTCGCGGTTTATATAAATGTCTAGACTATCTTTAATAAAATTAATCTGTCCCAAACAAATGTTTGTGATGAACAGAAGCGCAATCGTTCTAATAATTGTTTTCATGTTATTTTTTTATAAGTTCTTTTACAAATTTCATTTCAAGATCACTACGTTTTAAAACTTCTTCAAAACTATACTTTATTTCGTGGTTTGGCAAAATACCATGGCCGGTTAATGCGGGATCAATATTATGAATAATTCTAAACGCAGGGATGCGAACCTTTAATTTAGTGTTTGGTAATGTATAGTAAGGCGTTATTCCTGCATTGCAGCCCTCATTTGTACCACCGGTTTCCCTTCCTATTAATGTTGCATTTTTATTGCTTTTCAAATATGCAGCAACAATACATGCTGCAGAAAATGTACCGCCGTTTGTTAAAACATATAGCTTTCCGGTGTAATGCTCTTTTTTATATGGTTTAATTTTTTGAATGTACGACACACTGTCTCCATTAACTTTTTTTGTCCCCATTTTTTTTAGAGCATACTTTGTAAACTTAAATGTTATGTTACCTTTTGTGTATTTTTTATCCGGATAATTTTTTACATGAGTTTTTAAAGTGATTGTTTGCTCTGCGTCCATTAAATATTTTAACAAGCGATAACTATTGGCAAGATTACCACCGCCATTATTCCGCAGATCGATCACTAAATTTTCTGTTTTATTTTTACGAAGTGTTCTGAAAGTTCTCCGATAGATCCTTTTGTAGCGCGATGATTTGAATGATCTTATTTTTAGAACAAATAATTCTTTATCATTACCTGAATAACCTTCTTTAATATTTACTCTTTTATGATTTCGCAACAAAGTATCTTCTCTAGTTCCTATTGGTAAAAGAGACAGATCTTTTAAATTGCAAGCCTTTAAATATTGTATTTTTATACTGTCTCCTTTTTTACTTTCTATTAAAAAAGAATCAGGTCTCCCGAATAAACTCGGATAATAATAATTAATACCGTAGCGCATATATAAATTTTTGCCGCTTTCAATAAAACCATCTCCGCTTATCATGCGTCGCGTTAAATTCAAAATAGAATCAACAGATATGTTATTTATTTTTAATATTTCGGAACCTTGCTTTATGGTACTGTCTTTTTTACGATCAACAGGCACTATGGTATAAAGTTTATTATTGAGAGCTATGCAATGATAAGGGAGCCAATTTAATTTCATTGGTTTTATTGCTTTACTGTAAGCTTTCGATAAAAATATTTCAGTATGTCCGCAATGTAATTCATTCATTGCTGTTTTTAACCGAATGCGGAATTCCTTTTCAGTTAAACTATCCTTAAAACTTTCAATCATCTTATCAAAAAGATTTTCGTAATACTTTTTTGATCTATAAATACCAATAGCGGGATGCATATTAATAATTACATCTTTTAAAATGGCGGCATCTTGTTTTAAAACGTCAGGAGCATATTTTTTGTTGATGTTATATCCTTTTTGGGCACGGATATTTCCTAAGAAAATAAAAAATATAATAAATAATATTGAAAAATATCTGTTTATCACCCTATTAAATATTACTTTTGTACATGCAAAAAATAAAGATAGGTGTTTTACGAGAGGAAAAAAATCCTGTTGATAAACGCGTACCCCTTACCCCGCTTATTTGTTCCGATCTGGTTATAAAAAATAATAATCTTGAAATTGTTGTTCAGCCCAGTAAAGTCCGTTGTTATACCGATGACGAATACACCGCATTTGGTGTTACTTTACAGGAAGATCTCAGCGATTGTGATATTTTAATGGGCGTTAAAGAAGTTCCAATTGAAAAATTGATCTCCGGTAAAAAATATTTTTTCTTTTCTCATACAATCAAAAAACAAAGTCATAACCAAAAGTTAATGAAAGCTTTGATAGAGAAAAAAATACAAATGATAGATTACGAAACACTAACCGATAAAAATCACAACCGTATTATTGGCTTTGGTCGTTATGCAGGTGTTGTTGGCGCTTATAATGGAATATTAGGATACGGTTTAAAGTATGATCTGTTTAGAATTAAACCCGCACATTTATGCCGCGACCGTGCCGAAATGGAAGAAGAATTAAAGCGTGTTAAACTTCCCAATATAAAAATTGCGCTAACGGGAGGCGGACGAGTTGCCAATGGCGCGATCGAAACTTTAAGTGCATTGCGGATCCGTAAAGTTACAGCCGAAGAATTTTTATTAATGAGTTTTAGAGAACCGGTTTATTGTCAGTTGAATCCGCGCGATTATGTGGAGAGACCCAATGATCATAACTTTGATCTTAATGATTTCTTTCAGAATCCTGAACATTTTACCTCGAAGTTTCCTGCTTTTACTAAAGTGACGGATCTATATATTTCGGCGCATTATTGGGATCCAAGGTCACCAAAAATGTTTACGGTGGATGATATAAAAGCTCCCGATTTTCATGTTAGCGTTATTGCTGATATTACTTGTGATATGGACGGTTCGGTGCCTAGTACTACCCGTTCAAGTACGATTACTCAGCCTTTTTATGGTTATAATATGCGCAATAACCAGGAAGATCTGCCTTTTAACAAAGATACAATTTGCGTTATGGCTGTGGATAATTTACCATGCGAATTACCCCGTGATGCAAGCGATGATTTTGGGAAAGATCTAACCGAAAGGGTACTTCCTAATATCCTTGGGGAAGACCAGGATCAGGTGATAGAAAGGGCAAGTATCTGCAAAAATGGCAAATTAGGGTCAACTTTCAGCTATTTAAGCGATTATGCCTACTAAAAATTGTTGAAAAAATCTTGTAAGTAAAGATTTATTCGTAATTTAGTCGAAATAAAAAAAACAAATACAATGAGCAAAGGAACAGTAAAATTTTTTAAC
>JANYCL010000252.1 GCA_025360355.1 Sphingobacteriaceae bacterium | reverse complement strand
AACACTCCGGCTGAATTACCCGCGAAACCTGTAATGGCCGCAGGAATAAACATAATAGCTTGCGCGAAAATGATCGGCATTACACCGGCCGCATTTACTTTTAAAGGGATGTACTGACGAACACCACCGTATTGTTTATTACCAACAATTTTTTTAGCGAATTGAACAGGGATACGGCGTGTACCTTGAACTAACATGATACTTCCGATGATCACAAATAATAAGAAAACAATTTCTAATAAGAACATAATTAAACCACCACCTGAACTTTGTAAACGTGAACCGAATTCTGAAGTGATAGCAAATGGTAAACGTGAAATAATTCCGATCATAATTAATAATGAGATACCATTACCAATTCCTTTATCAGTGATTCTCTCACCTAACCACATTACAAACATTGTACCTGTTACGAGAATAATTGTTGATTGGATCATGAACCAAGAACCGTCGATTAAAACAGCACCAGGAATATTATAAACTTGTGTAGCTAAATAGCCAGGACACTGAACTGCAGTTACAGCAATAGTTAAGAAACGTGTGTACTGATTAATTTTCTTTCTTCCGCTTTCACCTTCACGCTGCATTTTTTGAAAATACGGCACTGCCATTCCTAATAACTGAATGATAATGGATGCAGTAATGTAAGGCATGATACCTAAACCAAATACTGATGCACGTGAAAAAGCACCACCGGCAAAAATGTTTATTAAGCCAATAATACCATCCGACGAAGCAGATGCTTTAGCTGCATTTAAAGCCTCAGCATTAACACCCGGAAGTACAACGTAAGAACCCAAACGGTAAATTAATACCAAACCAAGTGTCAAGAGAATCCTGGCTCTGAGTTCTTCAATTTTCCAAATGTTTTGAAGTGTATCTATAAAACGCTTCATATATTATTTTAAATTCGTGTAATTAATTATTTAGTAACTTCTTTTTTCTTGATAAAATTCAACTTTATAGTTGAACCGCCTTTATCTTCAATTGCTTTTTTTGCAGTCTCAGTAAAAGCATGAGCAGAAATACTCACTTTACTTTTTAATTCTCCGCGACCTAAAATTTTTACTAAGTCGTTTTTAGCTGCCATACCGTTTTTAATAAGTATGTCCGGCGTAATTTCAGAAACTTTAATTTTCTCAACTAACTTTTGAATTGAATCTAAATTAATTCCGTTGTAATCGATACGGTTAATGTTTTTGAAACCGAATTTCGGGATACGACGTTGTAACGGCATCTGTCCACCTTCAAAACCACGTTTCGAAGAATAACCAGAACGCGATTGCGCACCTTTGTGACCACGAGTAGCTGTTCCGCCACCGCCTGAACCTTGTCCACGGCCTCTACGGAAATTATTTTTTGTTGCACCTTTTGCAGGTTTTATTGTACTTAATTTCATGATCTTAAATATTTTCAATTTTTAACATGTGCTTCACTGTATCAATTTGTCCTTGTACCGCAGGATTTACTTCCTTAGTAAGACTTTGATAAGTTCTTTTAAATCCTAAAGCTACTAACGTTGCTCTCTGACGAGGGCTGCGTTTTGCTCTGCCTTTTACTAATGTGATCTTTACTTTTGCCATAACAACAATAATTAACCGTTAAATACTCTATCTAAACTAATACCACGCTGACGTGCAACTGTGAGTGGATCGCGCATTTTCATTAACGCATCCAATGTAGCTTTAACCACGTTATGAGGATTTGATGAACCTTTTGATTTTGCTAATACATCAGTAACACCAACGCTTTCTAAAACTGCACGCATCGCACCACCGGCAATTACACCTGTACCATGAGCAGCTGGTTTTAAAAACACACGAGCACCACCGAATTTACCTTCTTGTACGTGAGGAACTGTCCCGTTAAGGATAGCAACTTTTACAAGACTCTTTTTAGCATCTTCGATACCTTTTGTAATTGCATCAGTAACCTCGTTAGCTTTACCTAAGCCTTGGCCTACTACTCCTTTTTCGTTACCTACAACTACAATAGCAGAAAAACTAAAGTGACGACCACCTTTTGTTACTTTGGTTACACGCTGTATCGAAACTAATTTATCTTTTAGTTCGATCTCGCTTGATTTTACCCTTTTTACAACTTCTGTTGACATTTTATTTCTAGTTTAATTACTGATTAAAATTTAAGTCCGCCTTCACGCGCACCTTCTGCTACTTGTTTAACACGACCATGGTATAAATATCCGTTACGATCAAAGGTTACAATTTTGAAGCCGGCAGTTACTGCTTTTTCAGCAATAAGTTTTCCAACTAATTTTGCCTTTTCAGATTTGTTTACTTTGGCAGATTTAATTGTTTTATCGCTTGTTGCTGCCGCTAATAAAGTTTTTCCTGCTTTATCATCAATTAACTGAGCATAGATCTCGTTATTGCTACGGTATACACATAAGCGTGGAGAATCTTTAGTTCCTTTTACGGTTTTACGGATCCTGTGTTTTATTCGCTGTCTTCTTTCTTCTTTACTTAATGCCATCTTTTCTATTTTTTATTTCCGGTTTTTGCCGGGATAATTAATTATTTCTTAGCTGCTGATTTACCTGCTTTACGGCGTAAAACTTCACCTGTAAATTTGATACCTTTTCCTTTGTATGGTTCAGGTTTACGTAAAGAGCGGATCTTTGCAGCAACTAATCCTATCAATTGTTTGTCAGCGCTCTCTAATGTAATTTTAGGGTTAGAACCTTTTTCTGTAGCAGTGGTAACTTTAATTTCAGCAGGTAATTCAAAGTTAATGTTGTGAGAATATCCTAATGATAACTCTAACATTTGTCCTTTGTTTGAAGCGCGGTAACCCACACCTACTAATTCCTGTTCAGTTTTGTAACCATCACTCACACCTTTGATCAGATTTGCGATCAAAGCACGGTACAAACCATGTAATGAACGGTGACGCTTATGATCTGTTGGGCGAGTTAATGTAATTACTCCATCTGCAATGGTAACAGTAATGTCGGTATCAACTTTTTGAGTTAATGTTCCTTTTTTTCCTTTAACGGTTACCAATCCATTGGTAACATTAACCTCAACTCCTTGAGGTATTGTTATTGGTGCTTTTCCTATTCGTGACATGTCTTCTTTTCTCCTCTAATTAAATTAAGAAATATAACATAAAACTTCACCACCCACATTTTGTGTTTTCGCTTCTTTATCGGTCATAACACCTTTTGAAGTTGAAATGATGGCAATACCCAAACCATTTAATACTCTAGGCATACTGTTAACACCAGTGTACGTACGTAAACCCGGTGAAGAAATGCGATCTAAAGAACGGATAGCCGATAATTTTGTTACCGGATGGTACTTTAATGCTATTTTAATTATGTTGTGTTTTTGCTCGTTAGTTTCGAACTTGTAGTTTAGGATATAACCTTTATCGAAAAGAATTTTTGTAATTTCTTTCTTAAGGTTAGATGCCGGCACTTCAACCACTCTGTGGTTTGCGCTGATCGCGTTTCTAACGCGGGTTAAGTAATCTGATATTGAATCTGTCATTTTTTATTTTTTATATCTTATCCCGCGAGCAGGATAATTATACATTAATACTCTTTTAATTTACCAGCTAGATTTAGTTAATCCCGGGATCAAACCAAACAAAACCATTTCGCGGAATGTTACACGGCTAATTCCAAACTGACGCATGTAACCACGAGGACGACCTGTTAATTTACAACGGTTACGACCCCTTACCGGAGACGAGTTACGTGGTAATTTTTGCAGACCTATTTGGTCATTTGCCAATTTTAATTCTGCGCGTTTAGCAGCGTATTTATCAGCTAATCTTTTACGTTTGACCTCACGGGCCTTCATTGATTCTTTTGCCATTATTTATTTTTTAAACGGTAATCCAAATTCGGTTAATAATGCTTGTGCTTCTTTATCAGTTGGTGCAGATGTTACAAACGTAATATCCATACCATTGATCTTACTTACTTTATCGATATCAATTTCAGGGAAAATGATCTGCTCAGTGATACCTAAAGTATAGTTACCATGACCATCAAATCCTTTTGCATTGATTCCTTTAAAATCACGGATACGTGGTAAAGCCGAAGCTACCAAACGATCAAGAAATTCATACATTTTGTCGCCGCGTAATGTTACGCGAACTCCAATTGCAACTCCTTTACGTAATTTAAAATTCGAAATATCTTTTGATGAATAAGTAGCAACAGCTTTCTGACCGGTAATAGTGGTCATTTCTTTTACTGCCGACTCGATCATTTTTTTGTCAGATACTGCTTCGCCTACACCTTGATTGATGCAAATTTTTTCCAATTTAGGAACTTGCATTACAGAAGTGTAATTGAAATTACCCATAAGATTTTTTGCAATCTCAGCGCGGTATTTGGTTTTTAACCTTGGTTGATAAGTTTTTGTTGCCATTATTTAATTACCTCCTTTGTTTTTTTAGAGATACGTACTGTATTCTTAGTTTTTTCGTCAACCATACGGCCGATGCGAACTGTTTTTCCACCTTCAACAAACATTACGTTTGAAATGTGTACTGCACCCTCTTGTTTAGTGATACCTCCGTTTGGAGTTTTTGCGTTTGGTTTGCTGTGTTTGCTGATCATATTAACACCTTCGATCAAAACACGTAGTTTTTTTGTATCGATAACCCGGATCGACTCAATTTCGCTACGTAGCGTCTCCAGTTGATCCAGCCGATGAATGAAGGGGACACCGCGTCCGGTTCGCGAAGATTCGACTCCAATTACTTCCAGCCCGAGGTGGATGTTGAAAGGATCGAGGATATTGGCGATTTGTCCGAGTCGGTTGCAATGGAACTGAAACGTCTCATCCCATGCCGATGACCGATTTCCGTATGCCTCTGGCGTTTCCGGCATGACCCAAGTTGCTGTTCGAGTCGATCCAAGTATTGCGGCAGCTTCTGCGTAGCTGGCGAGTTGATCGAGATCGAGAGCGAATCGTGCCTCGTTGCTTCTTCGCCAGTCGAATGGGAAAGGGAAC
>JANYCL010000241.1 GCA_025360355.1 Sphingobacteriaceae bacterium | reverse complement strand
ACACCGTACACACGTTGGTCGAAAGCAGTTGCACAAGGAAGTAACCAACGTTCAAACATTGTAGGATCAATTAATGGTAATTATAAACCTTGGACCTTCAGAACTAATTTACGTTTAGATAAAAACGTACAGTTAACTTGGGGTAAAAAAGATTCTGAAACAAAGAAAAAAGCTAACTTAAATATTTACGTACAGGTATTAAACTTATTTAATACTGCAAACATTCTTAACGTTTACAATTTCACAGGTAACGCTAATGATGATGGTTACTTAAGTTCTCCTTTAGCACAATCAACAATTCAAAACTTAAACAGTCCGCAAGGATTTAGTAATCAATATACAATTAACATGAACAACCCCGGTAATTATAGCAGACCCCGTGTTATAAGAATCGGTTTACAATTAGACTTTTAAAAACATTTATTATGAAAACTGCTAAAATGTTAAAACAGATACTTACGGCAATTATTGTAATTGCATTCGTATCTTCTCCTGCTCGTGAAAAACAAGGCAGTGAGGCCAAAGGCGATGCTCAAAAAGTTGGGGGAGCTGCAGCTAAAGTAATGGCAGCTTGTAAAGGCGCTAAAGAAAGTAAAGAAATGTGGATCAATAACGTCCGCACTATTATATACACAGGTGGTGATATGTGGTGGGATCTATTTGGTAATAGTAATGCCTTTTATGGTGTTCCTGGTACACAAGATAGAAGTGTTATGATAAACTCTCTCTTCGCAGGTTCAATTTGGATCGGTGGTTTAGATGCTGGTGGACAATTAAAAGTTGCAGCCATGACATACCGCCAAACAGGTTACGATTTCTGGCCGGGTCCTTTAGATACTACCAATGCTTCTACAGATGAATCAGTTTGTAACATGTACGATAAAATATTTTACATGACACGTGCCGAAGTGGAAAACCAAGTTTTTAATACGGTAATTTCTGATAACATTAAAAAATGGCCGGGTAACCCGCTTGATATTTCTAAACCTCATGGTACTTTATTAGCACCGTTTTTTGACGCCGCCGGCGATAATTTTTACGATCCTTTCGCGGGTGATTATCCTTATTACGACGTTTATAATAAAGCAACAAAAACAACTGCCGGTGTTTGCGAAGCCAGATTATTTGGTGATGCAACTTTATGGTGGGTTTTTAATGATAAAGGTGATATTCACACTGAAACTAACGGACAGTCTATTGGTTTAGAGGTACGCGCACAAGCTTTTGCATTTAAAACAAACGATGATATTAATAACATGAGTTTTTATAACTACGAGGTTATTAACCGTTCTTCTTTTGCTTTAAATAAAACATATTTTACAGTTTGGACCGATGCCGATCTAGGAAACTATAATGATGATTATGTTGGATGTGATATAGCTAAAGGTTTGGGTTTTATTTATAACGCCGATGGTAATGATCAAAGTGTATCCGGTGCGAATGGTTATGGCGAATTTCCCGCAGCACAAGGTTGCGACTTTTTTAAAGGTCCGTTAGCCGATGCTAATGATGGCGTAGATAACGATTTTGATGGCTTAACAGATGAGCTTGGCGAAACTATTGGAATGGCTAAATTCCTTTATTATAACAACAATATCGGTTCATTCCCTGTACAAACAACTAACCCAGCCTTAGCCTCTCATTTTTATGGTTACATGACAGGTTTCTGGAAAGATGGTTCTGCTTTTACTGAAGGTGGAAATGCTTATGGAGGTTCAACTCCAACAAATTATTGTTACCCCGGAGAATTGTATCCAACCCGTACAGGTTGGAATGAATTTGATGCAGGTAATTTAGCAGGAGACCGTCGTTTCTTACAATCAGCTGGTCCGTTTACTTTATTGCCGGGCGCAGTTAATAACGTAACTTTTGGTATGCCATGGGCACGTTCGCCGGTAAAAAACGGAAACTTATTTGCTGTTCAATTATTAAAAACAGCCGATCAAAAAGCACAAGCATTATTTGACAATTGCTTTAAAATATTGGATGGTCCGGAAGCTCCGGATCTTACTATTCAAGAAGGGAATAATGAGTTGTTACTTTATTTATCTAATAAACCTGTTAGCAATAATTATTTAAATGCTTATAAAGAAAAAGACGTTACAATTTTAGCTATACCTGGTCAAACAGCAAGTTGCCTTTCAAATCCTGATCCTTATTACAATTTTGAAGGATACAAAGTGTATCAATTAAAAGACCCAACTGTTTCTCAAACTGATCTGGATGATGAAACAAAAGCGAAATTAGTTTTTCAGTGTGATGTTAAAAACGGAGTTACTCGTTTAGTTAATTACAGTTTCGATGGATCAATTGGCGCCGATGTTCCGAAAGTAAAAGTGGAAGGTACTGACGAAGGAATTTTCACAACCTTTAAAGTTACTGAAGACGTTTTTGCAACTTCAGATAAAAAATTGATCAATAATAAAACTTATTATTTCATGGCAGTTGCTTATGCTGTTAATAGCTATGCAAATTATAAACCGGATACAGATCCTGTTAATAATAATCCATGCGGAGTCGATGGCGGAAGCTTTATGGGACAAAAACGTCCATATTTAGAAGGCCGTAAAATTAAAAAAGCAGGTGGGATTCCTCATATGTTCGATCCTGAAAAAGACGGTACAATTACACAATCTACTTATGGTTACGGTCCAAAAATAACACGTATTGAAGGCCAGGGTAATGGTGGTAATGTAATGGATCTGACTGATGAATCTGTTAATTACATTTTGGGTAACAACTTTATGAAAAATCCTACTTACCAAAACGGAAGAGGTCCTATCAAAGTAAAAGTTATTGATCCATTAAATGTTCCGAATACTACATTTACTGTTAAGCTTTTAAAATTACCAACTGCACCTTATAATGCAACTAGTACACCGGTACCTGCATCTTGGACTATTGCTCCATCAGGTACAGTAGCTGCTAATTCTAATTATTTATACGGATTTAGTTATGTTGCAGCAAATTCAGCTTTAAGAAATGACTCTATCACTTGGGTATTAACAAATAAATCCAATGGACAAATATATCAGCCTAAAAAATCTGTAAAGGTTGGTGAAGAATATTATTTTAGCGAAATTGGATTATCAGTTAGTGTAGAACAAGTTACTGATCCGGGCGCTTCGTATACAAATACCTTGACTAACTCTGCATACGCTGGAGATTTCATGGAAGCTACAATGACCTTTGCTGACCCATTAAATCAATGGTTAACAGGTTTAGCTGATACGGATGATCCTGCACCTGACAATTGGATCAGATCCGGAAATAATGGATCTCAGCCTCCATACCTTGATTATAAATCTGATACGCTTAAAATATTTGCCAAAGTTTTAGGTGGAACTTGGTCGCCTTATTCTTTGGTGAGCTCTACTCAAAGCAATGGTAGTAGTACTAGCCCTGCTATCACGATTAATGCAGGTCCGGGATATGCAGGAAGTTTCTTCGGTGGTCCTGATGTAAACACTCCAACAGATGTTGATTTGAGATATTTATCAAGTGTTGACGTAGTTCTTACAGCAGATAAAAGCAAATGGACACGTTGTGTAGTGCTTGAAATGCAAGATGATTCTTTATTATCAGAAAACGTAACGCGCCATTTCGCTATGAGAAATCATCTTTCGGTGGATAAAAACGGTATCTCGTATGGTGGCTCAGGATGTAATTTAGCGGAAGCTTCTTTAACATCAACTATGAGCATGGGTTGGTTCCCGGGTTATGCAATTAATATTGAAACAGGCGAACGTTTAAACATGGCATTTGGTGAGGATAGCTACAACTTTGCTGATAACGGTAACGATATGCGCTGGAATCCAACATCAACAATTGATGGAAATACATATCAAAATGCATTTGGTGGCCGCCATTATATTTATGTATTCGGACACCGTACCGATGCTCTATATAGCGCAGCGATGACGGGACCAAATTATGGAGCATTAGCTTCTCTTGTCAATTCAAAAGTTGGTGCAGGAAGATATGATGCCGGCGCACAGATCTTCGCTCAAATGTTTCTTTCGAATTCGGTTCCTACTAACGTATCAAACGCTGCAACATCTTTAAGATATTGGCCTTTAAAAAATGTGTTACGTGATGCTATGTGGGTTAATATACCATTGTTAAAACGCGGATATTCAATTAAAGATCCTGCAAACATTCCATGTGATGTTAAAGTACGGTTAAGGGTTAAAAAACCTTATAGATATGGTTATTCAACTGAGTGGTCAACAAGAAAACAGGTGGCATCAAATTATATTGCTCACGTTCTACCAGTGGGTGGTACGGGTTGGGTAACAAGTACCGCTGCTTCTTATTTGCCTCAGGATACATCAGCTGTTCCTTTAAACATGAATCTTCCAATGTACGAATTCAATACTGCGGATATTTATACAATGATAGGTGATGCGACAGCTTCTAAAAATGCTTTAGATTATGTTAGAATTGTTCCAAATCCTTATTATGCTTATTCTAAATACGAATC
>JANYCL010000239.1 GCA_025360355.1 Sphingobacteriaceae bacterium | reverse complement strand
ACATGGTGTTGGGATTGTACTATCTCACAAAGGGAAGAAAAGGTGAAAAAGGAGAAGGTAGAACATACTTCGGACCTGAAGAAGTTATCATCGCTTACAATGAAGGTATGCTTTCAAAGCACGCGTTGATCAAGGTTCGTGTAAAGGTGAAGGATAAAAACACAGGCGTTATCTCATTGAAGACAATCGAGACGGTAACAGGTCGTGTGATCTTCAATGAAGTAGTTCCTGAAGAAAACGGATACCTTGATGAATTGTTGACTAAGAAAAAGTTACAAGGCATTATCGCTGATGTTTATAAGGTAGCTGGACTTGCCAAGGCGGCAAAGTTCCTTGACGATATTAAGGAGCTTGGTTTCCAGATGGCCTATCGCGGTGGTCTGTCTATCGGACTGGACGACGTGAAAATCCCTGCCGAAAAAGAAAAATTAGTTGGAACAGCCCAGAAAGAAGTTGATGGTGTTTGGAACAACTATATGATGGGTCTTATCACTGATAACGAACGTTACAATCAGGTGATTGATATCTGGACTCGTACGAACACGCTTCTTACCAATACGCTGATGAAGCAATTGGAAGAAGACCAGGGTGGATTCAATTCCATCTATATGATGATGCACTCCGGTGCCCGTGGTTCAAGAGAGCAGATTCGTCAGTTGGGTGGTATGCGTGGATTGATGGCGAAACCACAAAAGAACCTTGCTGGTTCTGTAGGTTCGATCATCGAAAACCCAATCCTTTCTAACTTTAAAGAAGGACTTGATGTATTGGAGTATTTTATCTCTACTCATGGTGCACGTAAAGGTCTTGCTGATACAGCGTTGAAAACTGCCGATGCAGGTTACTTAACTCGTCGTTTAGTTGACGTTGCACAAGACGTTATCATTAACGAATCTGATTGCGGAACATTACGTGGATTAACTATGACAGCATTGAAAAACAATGATGATGTAGTTGAAACATTATATGACCGTATTTTAGGACGTGTTGCTGTTAACGATGCTTATCATCCAACAACAGGTGAATTATTAGCTACAAGCGGCGAAATATTAACTGAAGATGTTGCAACGCTAATTGAAAAATCACCTCTTGAATCAGTAGAGATCCGTTCAGTATTAACTTGCGAATCTAAATCAGGTGTGTGTTCAAAATGTTATGGCCGTAACTTAGCTAACGGACGTTTAGTTCAGTTAGGTGAAGCTGTAGGTGTTATTGCTGCACAATCGATCGGTGAGCCGGGTACACAGTTAACGTTACGTACTTTCCACGTGGGTGGTACGGCAAGTAACGTTACACAATCTTCAAACTTAGTTGCAAAATACGAAGGTATTGTTGAGATTGATGAATTACGTACTGTAGAAAGTGTAAATAACGAAGGTGCTAAAATTAATATCGTAATTGGCCGTTCAACTGAATCAAGAATAGTTGATGCTAACACAGGTATTACTTTAACAACCGGAAATATTCCTTATGGTTCACAATTATATATCAAACCGGGAGCGAAAGTGAAGAAAGGTGATTTGATTTGTGATTGGGATCCGTATAACGCAGTAATCGTTTCTGAATTTGGTGGTACCGTAGAGTACGATCACATTAAAGAAAACATTACTTTCCGTGAGGAATCTGATGAGCAAACAGGCTTTAAAGAAAAAGTAATTATTGAAAGCAAAGACAAAACTTCTAATCCATTAATTAGAATCGTGGATAAAAAAGGTGAGTCTTTAAAAATGTATAACTTACCTGTAGGTGCTCACATTGTTGTAAACGAAGCAGCAAAAATTGAACCGGGACAAATATTAGTTAAGATACCTCGTGTTACAGGAAAAACTGGTGATATCACCGGTGGTTTACCTCGTGTAACTGAATTATTCGAAGCTCGTAATCCTAGTAATCCTGCTGTTGTTTCTGAAATTGATGGTATTGTTACGTTTGGAAAAATTAAACGTGGTAACCGTGAAGTTGTTGTTGAAGCAAAAACAGGAGAGCAACGCCGTTACTTAGTTTCTTTATCGAAACATATTTTAGTTCAGGAAAATGATTTCGTTCGCGCTGGTGATCCATTATCAGACGGAGCAACATCTCCCGGCGATATCTTAGCGATCAAAGGGCCAACTGCAGTTCAGGAATATTTAGTGAATGAAATTCAGGAGGTATACCGTTTGCAAGGTCAGAAATTAAATGACAAACATTTCGAAACAATTGTTCGTCAGATGATGCGTAAGATCGAGATCGTTGATCCGGGTGATACTATTTTCTTAGAACAACAGATCATTAACAAAATTGATTTCATGACTGAAAACGATAATGTTTATGGTAAGAAAATCGTAATGGATCCGGGTGATTCAGTTGAATTAAAACGCGGACAAATAATCACTGCACGTAAATTGCGTGATGAGAATTCAGTTTTACGTCGTAAAGATTTAAAAATTGTAGAATCACGCGATGCAGTTCCGGCTACAGCAAATCCTATTTTACAAGGTATTACAAGAGCGTCATTACAAACTCACAGTTGGATCTCTGCGGCATCGTTCCAAGAAACAACTAAGGTGTTAAATGAAGCAGCTGTTCACGGTAAAGTAGATACTTTATTAGGCTTGAAAGAAAACGTAATTGTTGGTCACTTAATTCCTGCAGGTACTGGTTTACGCCACTACGAAAAATTAGTTGTAGGAAGCAAAGAAGAATACGAGCGTTTAATGGCAAGTAAAGAAGAAGTAGAAGAAGAAGCACAACAGTAAGCAATTACTTAAACTATAATAATTAAAAACCCCGACTGAAAAGTCGGGGTTTTTTGTTTGTCGTTTGTCATCCTGATGGAAATCAGGATCTATTAGCAAAACTCATCATACACCATTTTAAGGTGTTCTGCGATCATTGCAGCTGTGCGGCCTTCTATATTATGTCTTTCAACAAAATGAACTAATTCACCGTTTTTAAACAGCGCAATAGCCGGTGAAGAAGGTGGGTAGGGTGCAAAATGTTTGCGTGCCTCATTTACCGCGTCAGTATCAAAACCTGCAAAAACTGTAACTAATTTCGATGGTTTTTTGGTATTGGTAAGACTCGATTTTATTCCAGGACGGGCAGCTCCTGCAGCGCAACCGCAAACTGAGTTTACAACAACTAAAACAGTCCCATCCTGCTTAATGGCTTTCTCTACATCTTCAGGGGTAGTTATGTCTTCAAAACCTGAGCTTATAAGCTCGGCTTTCATTGGTTTTACGAGTGATTCGGGATACATGGTTTTCTAATTTAGACTACAAATTTACTAAGATTTAATGGTTATTTGATGGTTAATTAATGTTATAACACCTATGTGAATATGTTTATAACTAGTTGTTTAGCTTTCGTGAATGGGCCTAAATATTGAGTGAGGAAATTTGGCTATTATCAGATTTATCCTATTTTTAGCATTTAGTACACGATTATTATTATGTTAAAGTTTAAAATCACATCTGACCTTTATTCAACAACTAATTATACATTCCCCATGAGAAAATTTATTATTACCACCCTGTTTTTTCTGACACTTTGCAGCGTAAACCTGTTAAATGCACAGAAAATAAAACAATCAAATTGGAACGGTGTGCCTTGCGCTGATTGTCCTGCACCTGCGGTAGTAACAACACAAAAAGGAAATCCTAATACGATCCAAAATGGTAACGGTTCTATTGTTACAACATATACAACTACCGCTTGTGGTTTAAATTTCACAACGGCAACTGTTCGGTTAAATCAAAGAAGTTTCGCTTTTGTTCCTGCAACCGGTGCAGTGCAGCCTGCAAATATGGTTGTTAGCGGTATTCCGGCATGTTACACAATTGTTAGAGCCTTTTTATATGTTGGTGGTTCTGGTAACGGAGTTG
>JANYCL010000059.1 GCA_025360355.1 Sphingobacteriaceae bacterium | reverse complement strand
AATTTTCTATCGGCCATATCAGCCAATTCCGTGTTGTGTGTTACAATAACAAAAGTCTGACCGAACTCTTTTCGTAAATTAAAAAAGAGTTGATGTAATTCCTGCGCAGTTTTACTATCTAAATTTCCGGAAGGTTCATCGGCAAAAATAATTTTGGGAGAATTTACTAAAGCTCTTGCAACGGCAACGCGTTGTTGTTCTCCTCCCGATAATTCGGAGGGTTTATGATTTAAACGGTCTTTCAATCCTAAATAATCCAGTAATTCTTTTGCTTTTGTTTCTGCTTGTTTTTTTGAGACGTTAGCAATTAAAGCCGGCATGCAAACATTTTCGAGTGCATCAAACTCAGGTAATAAATGATGGAATTGAAAAACAAAACCAATATTCAAGTTACGGAAAGCCGCGAGTTTTTTATCATTGAGTTTATAAACATCAGTACCGTCAATAAATAATTCTCCGGAACTTGGTCTGTCGAGAGTTCCTAAAATAGTAAGCAATGTAGTTTTACCGGCACCTGAAGAACCCACAACAGAAATAATTTCGCCTTTATTGATATCAACATTAATGCCCTTGAGAATTTCGAGTTCGCCGTATTTTTTATGTATGTTCTTGCCTGAGATCATTTCTACAAAAGTAAGTAACAAAAAACGCTTATCAATACAATTCCAATAATATCTAACACTAAACCAACCCTGAACATATCTTTTATCTGTATTTTTTTGGTTCCGAACACAATTGTATTGGCCGCTGTGGCAACCGGAAGCATAAAACCGAGAGAAGCCGCAAAAGTTGCCGGGATCATTAAAACGAGCGGCGGCAGATCTAAATTCTTCTGTAAGGCGATCATTACCGGAATTGCTAATTGTATGCTGGCAATATTGGAAGCAAATTCACTTATGATGGTTACGACGGTACAAATACATATAATTATTATGAACGGATTTGCGCCTTGTAAAACTTTTAAGGAGTTAGCAAGCCAGCCGCTTAGTCCGGATACTTCAAAACCATATGCTAAAGCAAAACCACTTCCGAACATTAAAATAATATCGTAGCGGATCTTTTTGGCATCGTCCCAAGTTAAAAGGGCTTCATGTTTATTTTTTTTACTTGGAATTAAAAACAATAATAAGGCTGCTGTAACAGCGACAAGAGAATCATCAATGAATTTTACTTCTTTGAATAAATGTCCCCACCCTTTATATTTAAAACTTCCAAAGTCAACATCTGCTCTCGTAAACCATAAAACAGCACAAGCTATAAAAATACCGAACACCCATTTTTCCTCGTAACTTGATTTCCCCAACGACTTGTAATTATCTTTAAAAAAACTTTTAGTAAGATTTATTTTTAAGGTCTTATCAAAATAATATTTCGACAAAACAAAAAATGTTGCGAGTAAAAAAGTAAAAGACAAAGGAAAACCAATTGCTGACCAGTTTAAAAAATTAAGATCGTTAGCAGCAGGATACGCTTCTTTATAAGCTTTAAAGAAATACATATTCGGAGGCGTTCCAACTGGGGTTGCTAAACCTCCAATGGTTGCAGAATAAGCGAGTCCTAATAATAATGCGGCTGCGAATTGGTTGCGGTGTTTTTCATTATCAATATATTTTTCAGTTTCTAAAATTAAAGCAAGTACTGCGCTGAACAACATCATACAAGTTGCAGTGTTGCTAATCCAATTACTGATCAGATAAGCAGTAAGCATTACGCCTAATAAAATACTGGTGGGTTTTGTCCCAACAACTGAAAGAATTTTTACAGCGATGCGTTTATGTAAGTCCCATTTCTCAATAGCAAATGCGATCATGAATCCGCCAAGAAATAAAAAGATAATGCTGTCGGTATATTGTTGCGCAACCAGTTTAGCATCTGCTAATCCTAAAATAGGCATCAATAACATTGGGATCAATGCCGTAACTGCTAAATGAACAGCTTCGGTGAACCACCAAACCGCCATCCAAACCGCGATTCCTGCCATGAGGGTAACTTTTGGATTACCGGGTTCCAGATCAAAGAAGATCCATAGAATGGATGCGAGCAATGGTCCTGCAATAATGGGTATGTATCTTTTTAGAGAGTCCTGCATCTACGAATACGAATTGTTTACGAATATACGAATAGTTAGGATAAAGGATTTAGGGTTTTAATGAAAATGAATTGTCTGGATAAATAATCATCCAAAACAGTACATTTGTAAGGAGATGAAAATAGTTTTTATGGGAACGCCTGAATTTGCGGTGCCTAGTTTAGAGATATTAATTAAGAACAATTACAATGTAGTTGGTGTTGTTACTGTGCCCGATAAACCCGCAGGGCGTGGGCAACAAATACAAGAAAGCGCTGTAAAAAAATTTGCAGTTGCGAACGGATTAAAAGTATTACAGCCATTAAAATTAAAAGACCCCGAATTTATTTCAGAATTAAAAAGTTTAAATGCCGATCTGCAAATTGTAGTTGCGTTTAGAATGCTGCCTGAAGAAGTTTGGAACATGCCTAAACTCGGAACTTATAATTTACATGGATCATTATTGCCAAAGTATAGAGGCGCTGCACCAATTAATTGGGCCATTATAAATGGTGAAACAGAAACGGGCGCCACCACATTTAAATTAAAACACGAAATTGATACGGGAAGTATTTTATTTCAGGAAAAAATAAATATCTCTGAAACCGCTAACGCCGGAGATGTGCATGATGAAATGATGAAAGCAGGGGCAGACTTAATTTTAAAAACAGTAAAAGCAATTGAAAGCGGAAAAGTAGAATTAAAAGTTCAGGATGATACACAAGCCATACATGCGCCGAAAATTTTTAAAGAGACCTGCAAAGTAAATTGGTCGCAATCACCAACGCAAATTTATAATTTGATCAGGGGTTTGTCGCCTTACCCGGCGGCATTTACAGAATTTACAGATGTGCAAGGGAATTTATCTTCCCTAAAAATATTTTCTTCAGTAAAGGAAGATTCACAGCATTCTCACCCAAATGGTTTTTTAATAACTGATAATAAAACGTATTTGAATGTTGCTTGTAAGGGAGGAACTATCAGTGTAAAAGAATTACAGCTGCAAGGAAAAAAGAAAATGACCACAGAAGAATTTTTGCGCGGATATAAATTTCCTGCAAACATCACTTTCCTGTAACGCTTTAGGATCAAGGCTTGCGGGGGTGCAAAGGTCTGCAACCCGCGTTAAACGGGCGTTTCAGCGTTGCTTTATCAACAAAAAAACAATTTATGAACAAAGCCTTTATGTTTTCGACGGAGAAACTTGACAAACGCGTAAGAGATTATATATTTGTTATGGAGCAAAAAGATTGTTAAACCACAAAAAAATTTTAAAACATGAACAAAGCAGAATTAATTGATTCAATTGCGTCGAGCGCAAAGTTAACGAAGGCTGATGCAGGACGCGCATTAGATGCTACTATTGATTCGATACACAAAGCCTTAAAAAAAGGTGAACGTATTGGTTTAGTAGGTTTTGGTTCTTTTACTGTAGCAAAACGTGCTGCACGTACAGGCCGTAATCCTCAAACAGGAAAAGAAATTAAAATTGCCGCTAAAAAAGTTGTAAAATTTAAAGCAGGTGCTGAATTAGCAGGAACAGTTAACAAAAAGTAATTCGTTTTTAAAACATTAAAAAAGTCCGTGCCGATATTTCGGGACGGACTTTTTTATTAATCTGATCTGATAAAAAAAATAATTAGTTAGTTTTAATTTCTGCTACATGTTGTTTGAAACTATATTGCTGATCCATGATTCCCTGGAAACTTCCAACAATTGTTGCTGAATTGCCACTGGTATTTTGACCACCTGTAAGACTGACATTAAAATTACCTGAAAAAAGACCGGTTGAAGCATTGTAAGAAAGTCCGGTTGCAGTAGTTGAAGGAGAAGCCGAAGTTGAAAAATAGAATGTCTTATTCGTTCCTAAAGATTTTTCGAAAGTAAAATTTAAATAAAGTGTCCCCGTTGAAGATGTTTTGGATGTTGTGTTAACACTTACATTGGCGTTATCATTACTGAATATATCGTTTACTGATCGACTCATATTAAAATTATAGGAAGTGGCACTAATACTATCTAGTTTACCTGAAGCTCCTAATCCTGTAAAATAATAAGTATAACTGAATGGTTCTGTAAATGGGGTGCCGTCTTGTCTTGTTCCGGTGAGAGTTCCGGTAATGTACCCTGCGTTACTAAGATTTACTACGGGTCCTGTTGCTCCTGTTGCTCCAGCTGCTCCTGCGGGCCCTGTTTCGCCTTTTTTACATCCTGTAAATATAAGTGCGGTAAGTAACAAAGCTGATGCTAAGATCTGCATTTTAATTGTTTTCATGATTCTTGATTTTTGAATTCGCCTACTCACTTAAAGGCTTTTGGGCATACTCCTGTTCTAATGTTTTTAATAACGACAGCAACTTAATTTTAGTATTCAGAATACTAAATTGTTAGTGATCTTCATCTGCATGTTCATCCGCCCCTCCATAATCATCTCCGCCATCTTCATCGTTTTCAACATCATCGTCACCTTCAACAGCAACATCATCTTCGCCTTCTTCACCATCTAAACCTTCCAGATCACCTGCATCAACACCTTCTACTTTCAAAGATTTATAAATTTCGCTTTCATCTTCTTCATGTTCATCTTCCTTTTCAGCTTTTTTAGCTTTATCACCACCCATAATAGCAGCTAATAATGCATCAGCCGGATCTTCATCCTTAATAATATTTAATTGTTTGTATTGTTTAGGAGCAGTACCAATTGATTTTGAAATAATGGGATATTTACCTTTAGCATCTTCAGTGATGATCTTCATCATCTCTAATAAAAAAGTCCATTGTACGGTTTCGTCAAATACATATACAAATCGCTGATGGGGTGTTTCAATCAATTTTGCGATCTTGGTTTCCGACATTAATTTTTTCG
>JANYCL010000101.1 GCA_025360355.1 Sphingobacteriaceae bacterium | reverse complement strand
GTGAATGATAACATAACGGTCGCCGCTTTCACGGGCATCATTCAGTATTTTCAAATATTCTTTTTTGGTTTTATCGCCAAATAGATCGCTTAGTGCGAATGCTAAAGAATCTCGGTTGTCTTTAAATATTTTTTTATCGATCCCAGGTGCATTAATATCAACTGCTACTTCATAGTATGGTAATGATGTTGCTAAAAGATTTCCATTCACATCAAAAATATTTCCGCGGACAGCTTCAGTTTCTTCAACCTTTATTGTGAATGCTTCTGCTTTCGCTTTCCACATTTGTCCCTCAACAAATTGTATGACACAAATTTTATAAAGGATAGCGCCCGCGAAAATGCACATGAATATGTACACCAAATACGCGCGACTTAATATGTCTTTCTTATTTTTTTCCACTATTTTAATTTGGTTTTAACTGAATCAGTTTCAATTTTCATTGGCGGAACAACAGGTTCTTTTATACCCAATGGTTCAGCAGTTTTTGCTACTTCACTTTGTTTGCTTACAAACATCAGATCGGATTTGGTTGAGATGTATTCCGATCTCAATTCTTTAAGTTCGTTCGTGATCTTATTTACTTCGCGGATCTTATCATCGGCCTGATAACCGTTAGCGATATATAAAATAGCTATGCAAGAGAGGAATAAGAGGAAAGGCACGTGTTTGAGTGTGCTTTCATTTGTTAAAAATGTGCCGCTGAATACTGATGAAAGTGCTTTTGCGAGAACTCCTTTTTTGCGTTTTTTAGGGGGAGGGGTGTCCGTTGTTGAATTTTCTAATTCAACGTTTTCTAGATCTTCATGTACAGGTTCCAATGTTGGAACTTCCCGAAATTTGTTAGACACTTTTGCTTTTTAGTTCTTTAGTTTAGTCCGTTGGACTTTACCCCGACGAACATTTATTTTTTATGTTTACTTAATTAATTTTTCTATTGTCCTACGGACTAAATTTTTTCGGCCACCCGCAATTTAGCGCTGCGTGCCCTACTGTTATTTTTAATTTCTTCATCTGTTGGAACTGTTGGCTTTGAACCTAAAAGTTTAAATACTTTTGTACTTGTTCCGTAAATGATATCTTTCTCTTCTTTGCCTTCAATGTTTCCTGTCTTCATTAAGTTCTTAACTAATCTGTCTTCCAAACTGTGGTACGACATGATCACTAATCTTCCTCCCGGCTTAAGAACTTCAACACATTGGGTTAAACATTCCTTTAATGCTTCTAACTCCTGATTCACTTCCATCCGTATCGCTTGAAAAACTTTCGCGAGATATCGGTTGGCTTCAAACTTTGGTGTGCACGATGAAATTGCTTTCTTGAACTCATCAATAGTTCTTATTGATTCGGTTCCGCGTGCTTCACAAATTAATTTTGCGAGTTTGTAAGCGTTATCTAATTCGCCATAAGTTCTGAAAATGAATGTGAGTTGTTTCTCATCGTATTCATTGATCACGTTATTGGCTGACAGATCGCTACTTTGGTTCATCCTCATATCCAGTTCTGCATCTAAACGAATTGAGAAACCTCTTTCCGCTACATCGAACTGATGCGATGAAACACCTAAGTCGCCCAAAATTCCATCAACTTGTTTTACGCCGTTTAAACGGAGATAATTTTTGAGGTGACGGAAATTTTGTTGCACAAAAATTAACCGATCATCTTCCGGAACATTTTTAGCGGCATCTTCATCCTGATCAAAAGCAATTAGTTTTCCATCTTTTCCAAGATGTTTAAGAATTTCTTTTGAGTGACCGCCACCGCCAAATGTCAAGTCGACATACACTCCGTTAGGATCTATTTGAAGGCTATCAACACATGCTTGTAAAAGAACGGGGATGTGATAATGATTACTCACCATCGTCATCATTAAAATTTAATCCACCCAACACATCTTCAGCTAATTTTTCAATGTTTATATCTTGACTTAAGAACTCCTCATATAATTTCTTATCCCACAATTCGATCACATTATTACTTCCCAAAACTTTTACATCACTTTTTATTCCTGCGTAATCAGTTAAAGCTTTTGGTAATAAGATCCTTCCCTGCACATCCGCATCACACGAAGTAGCACCGCCGGAAAATTTTCTTACAAAAACATCATTCGCTTTTATGAGGCGGTTCAGTTTGCTTAATGTTTTATTTAACCTGCTCCACTCTGCTATTGGATACAGCACCAAACATTTTTGATGAAGATTCCTGTTGATCACAAAACCGGTATCAAAAGCAACTTCCAGCTGCTTCCTGAGATTAACAGGAAACATGATGCGGCCTTTGGCATCCATCTTACAATCATATTCTCCTATCAGGCTGGTCATTAGTGCGTTTTATCGTTGGGGTCAAAAATACCGAAATTTTTACCACTTTTTTCCACTTTAACCCATTTTTTACCACTTTTGTTTATAACTTGATAATTGTTAATAGTTTTGATGCGTTTTTTTTAATAAGGAATTTATACCGCAATAGCTCTGTAACGTAGGTTTGACAAGCGATACAGAGGTTTTTATAAAATCTAAAAAGTGGGAAAAGGGTGTTTAAAACTGGCTAACGATATTAACAATGCTTTATTAACTTTGCGAACCGAATGGATTACAAAAAACACGTTGATATTAAAGAGGTTTTAAGAACCAAAAGTCCTAAGCTGTATAAGTATCTTCCCGATTTTATTCTGAATTACATTATCCGGAAGTTACATCAGAACGACATAAACTATGGCATTCACATCATGCAGGATCTATATGGTCATGATTTTAATAAAGCGGGTTTAAATTATGTGGGTGCAAAAGTGAAATTTGATGGTTTAGAAAACATCCCTTCACAAGGAAAAGTTATTGTTGCAGCTAATCATCCTCTCGGTGGTTTAGATGGAATGGCGCTTATTCATGCGGTAAGTCAGGTAAGACAAGACACTGTTTTTTTTGTGAATGATGTTTTGAAAAATTTAGAAAATTACGGTGATCTATTCGTTGGTGTAAACAAAGTTGGGAACTCTTCTAACTCAGCATTAAAAGTTGTAGTTGATGAGTACTCTACCGAAAAAGTTATTTTGGTTTTTCCTGCAGGATTAGTTTCACGGAAACAAAATGGTAAGATCCGAGATTTGGAATGGAAAAAAAGTTTTGTTAGTAAAGCACTTCAGTACAGCAGTCCTATTATTCCAACTTTTATAAACGGACAAAATTCAAATTTCTTTTACAACTTTGCGATGTGGCGTAAACGCCTTGGCATAAGAGCAAACATAGAAATGTTTTTTTTACCGGATGAGATGTTTAGTCAGACCAACAAAGACATTCATATTCAATTTGGTCCACCTATCTCACACGAATTATTGGATGATTCTAAAACCCCAAAACAATGGGCACAGGTTATTAAGGCCTACATCTACACCGAGGAATTTAAAAAAGGAATTCCCTTTGCAGAGTATATTAAACTTCACAAGCTTTAAGCTGTTGAAAATTTTCTTTTAAAAACCACTTCACATTTTATTTGTATTGTAACTTTGAGGCATGAACGCGCGTTTGGCCCAATT
>JANYCL010000092.1 GCA_025360355.1 Sphingobacteriaceae bacterium | reverse complement strand
CCACGCGTTTTTGTATGTGCAGGTGAATTACATTTTGCTTAAAAGTGGGAGTGCGTTGGGATTTAACTGCGGCCCATTATTAGTAAGCAAACTCTCAAATCTCAATACTCAAATCTCAGATCTAAAGATCGCGATTCCAGGGAAAAATACGACTGCGAATTTTTTATTATCATTAGCTTATCCAAATGCTAAAAATAAAACTGAAGTTCTCTTTAGTGAAATTGAACAGGGAGTTTTGGATGGGAAATATGATGCCGGATTGATCATTCATGAAAGTCGTTTTACCTATGAACAAAAAGGATTAAAAAAAATAATAGACCTCGGAGAATTTTGGGAAGGATTGATTCATGCTCCAATTCCGTTGGGAGGAATTGTGGCAAGAAGAAGTTTTGATAATGATCTGCAACAAAAAATAAACCGCGTTATTAAAAAAAGTGTGGAATATGCTTTTGCTAACACATCAGATGTAATGCCTTATGTAAAACAACATGCCCAGGAAATGAGCGAAGAAGTAATGAAAAAACATATTGATCTTTACGTGAATGAATTTAGTGGTGATCTTGGTAAAAAAGGTACAGAAGCAGTAAATTTATTATTTAATAAAGCGAAAGAGATCGGTTTAATAAAAAACACTATTGAGCCAATAATAATTACGTAAATTTAAACGCAAAGACGCTAAGTTTTTCGCAAAGAACGGTAAGAAAAACCTTTGCGAACTTTGCGCCGACTTTGCTACCTTTGCGGTTAATAAATAGAAAGAGATGTCGAAATTTTTAATAGCGGGTTTAGGAAATATCGGTGAAGAATACGCCGGTACCCGTCATAATATTGGTTTCGATGTACTCGATCACATGGCGAAAGAAGCCGGAATTAAATTCTCAAGCGACAGATTAGCTGATCTAGCACAAATGAAATTCAAAGGCAAAACTTTGATCCTTGTAAAACCTACAACTTTCATGAACTTAAGCGGCAAAGCAATTAATTACTGGCTGCAAGCAGAAAAAATACCTGTCGAAAATTTAATGGTTGTTGTTGATGAACTCGCGCTTCCATTGGGGAAAGTAAGGATCGGTCCGAAAGGAAGTGATGGCGGACATAACGGCTTAAAAAACATTCAGGAAATATTAAATACAAGTAATTACCCGCGGTTACGTTTTGGTATCGGAAACGAATTTGGAAAAGGTTATCAGGTAGATTATGTTTTGGGAAAATGGAATGACGAAGAACAAAAGATATTATCCGAAAGAATAAAATTAGCAGCTGAAGCTGTTAAAGCATTTGCTTTCGCAGGACTGCAAAACAGCATGAATAATTATAATCCTAAATGAGTTCTTGTAAAAAATATTTTCTTGCACTATTTCTCTTTTCCATTCTTATTTCAAAAGCACAATCAGGTTATACCCATTGCGATTGGGACAGAATTAAATTAGACCCGCAATATGCTCCTTCCGAAGGCGATACCGCAATTGTTTTTGCAAGCGTGCGGAATTATTATTCAGACAAAGCAGAATTTTTTGATTATGATCTGGACACTTCACATACACTTCATTATTCGGTAGTTTATTTTGATCACAATAATTGGATCTGCGTTCCCAAAAAAGATCTGAATGAAGCTTTAAATTCTGCAGCGAAAAATAAGGACATGGTTATTTATACTGAAGGAATGGGAAAAGATTTTACTGCAAATGTTGATAGGGCAACCCGTTTTACAAGATTGTATAATGTTGTAACAGTTATGTTCGATTGGCCAACGTATCGTCCATATTTAAGTGGTGGCAAAAATTATAAACTCGCACGGAAACAAAGTAAGGATGCGGCGAAGTCGTTAGCTAAATTATTTAATGAATTAGATAAATATAAAAGCGCGAACAATTTGGAAAATATAAAAATGTCTTTACTTTTTCATAGTTTGGGGAATCGTGTAATAAAAGATGCTGTTAAGAATAATTACATTGAGGTGAAAACAAAATTATTCGACAATGTTATCTTAAATGCAGCTTGCGTGAGAACATTTGATCATAAAAAATGGGTTCAAAAATTGAATATTCAAAAACAGATCTATATCACAAAAAACAATCACGACCGCACCTTGCTTTTGGCCGGAATAGCCGGTTTGAGAAAACAATTGGGTAGGCATTCCGGTTGGTTCAAGGCGAAGAATGCAGTTTATTTAAATTTCAGCAAAGTGCTGGTCCATGAGCATAATTATTTTTTAATGAATAATGTTTTCAGGTCACATCCCAATATAAAAGTACTTTATAACGATATGTTCCATGCCAAACCTATTTTATTCGATGATGATAAAAAATTCAAACAAAGAAAGAAAAATGTGATCACCCTTGTAGAGCCTTATTTCGGTCAGGATGGGGATATTGGAATTAGTATTTCGTTATAGGGAAATTTCCCTTTTTTCAGAAAATTATTATCTTTACCTCTTATGAATAGTCTGGCTTATTTCGCTTATCTTTTCTTTAGCAAACGTAAACTCATTTTTACCATTTTGGTGATCGGACTTTGTGGTTTGTTAGGATATTATGCAAGTAAGATCAAACTCGAAGAAGATATCACACGGTTTGTCCCGCAGGATAAAAATTCAGCTTCCATTAATAGTATTCTTGATAATCTTAAGTCAAAAGATAAACTCGTTATTCATTTAACTGCAAACTCGGGTGATGTCACTGATAAATTAGTTGAAAAAGGTGATTCTGTTTTTTCCGCATTACAAACTTTGCCAAAAGGATCGTATTCAGATATTACATACAAAATATCGGATAATACGATGGCAATTGTTTACGATATCTTTTATAATAATTTGCCGTTCTTTCTTTCGGAAAAAGATTATTTACGGATTACGAACTTAATTAAACCCGATAGCATTCAATATTCATTACGAAAAGATTATGAAGCACTACTGAGTCCATCGGGAATGGTATTGGGTAAATATATTAAGCGTGATCCTTTAAATATTGTCCCGTTAGCTCTTAAAAAAATGGAGAGCATTAAACTGGATGAGAATTTTGAAACTTATAACGGAGCGATTGTCACTAAAGACCATAAACATCTTTTATTATTTATTACGCCAGCTTTTGCTGCAAACGAAACCGCAAAGAACAAAACCCTGATCGACTTTGTAAGAACCACATCTCATAAATTAAGCAACAACGAAATCACAATCGAATCTTTCGGTGCATGCATGGTTTCATTGGGAAATGCAGAGCAATTACGTAAGGATACTTTTTTAACAACAACGATCACGATCATTTGTATTGCGTTACTTATCGGTTTCTATTTCAAAAATATTTTACCAATTCTATTTATTTTTTTACCGGTTGTTTTTGGAATGGTTTTCTCATTGGCGATGTTGTTTTTATTTAAAGGAATTGTTTCAGCGATTGCTATTGCAGCAGGAGCAGCTGTTTTGGGAATCGCCATAAATTATTCACTTCACTTTTTTACGCATTATAAACATAAACGGGATGTTAAAGAAACCCTTTCAGATCTAACAACACCAATGCTCATTGGATGCACAACAACTGTTGGGGCATTTTTCGGATTAGTATTTACAAAAAGTGAAGCATTACATGATTTCGGACAATTTGCAGCATTTAGTTTGATTGGAGCGCTGTTGTTTTCGATTTTTGTATTGCCACATTTGCTAAAATTTTCTTTCAGAAAACAGCCAATAGAAAAGGAACACAAAGAAACTTTTTTAGATAGAATAGTTAATTACCGTCTGGATAAAAATAAAATTGTTGTGCTTTCTTCACTGGTAATCACAATAGTGCTTTGCTTTTTTGCTTCAAATGTTGGTTTTGAGAGCGACATGAACAAAATGAGTTTCATGGATGAGGAAACACGTTTAGCTGAAAAACATTTAGATGAAGTCAACCATTTCGCAGCACGCTCGGTTTATATTTTTGCGACCGGGAATACACAGGAGGAAGCGATGCAGTTAAACGAATACGTTTATCAAAAACTCGATTCTTTAAAACAAGCTCAACAAATTAAAAAAGTAAGTTCTATTAGCACCATTCTTCCCTCTGAAAAAGGACAAAAGGAAAAATTAGCAGCTTGGAATAATTTCTTCAGTAAAAATGTAAGGGATAGTCTGCAAAACAATATTATAAGGCATAGTGCCGGTTTAAAATTTAAAGCTGATGCCTTTGCTTCGTTTTATGACGTATTAAATAAAAATTATTCGGCAATAGATAGATCTGAAGGTGATACTTTAAACAAATTATTATTAAAAGAATGGACTGCAAATGTAAACGGAAAGCCAAGTATCGTCACGCATGTAAAAGTAGATGCGGATAAAAAAGAAGAGATCTATAAATTGTTTTCGGGTAACGATGACATTGTTGTATTCGATAAGCAGCATTTAACTTCCCAGTTTGTTGATGTAATAAGTTCTGACTTCACAACCATACTTTGGATCACATCTATTTTGGTATTTGGTTTCATGCTGTTATCCCATGGCAGAATTGAAATGGCAATTATAAATTTTCTTCCGATGTTCATTTCCTGGCTATGGATCTTAGGTTTCATGGGCATTTTCGGAATTAAATTTAATGTCATCAATATTATTATTTCCACATTTATTTTTGGTTTAGGAGATGATTATTCCATTTTCATAATGGATGGTTTAACTAATGAATATAAATACGGCAAAAAGAATTTAGGAAGTTTTAAAACTTCCATTTTACTTTCAGCACTCACCACAATTATTGGTATTGGCGTTATGATCTTTGCAAAACATCCGGCATTAAAGTCAATCGCTGTCATTGCTATTTTAGGAATGTTCTGCGTTGTATTTGTTTCTTTTGTTGTGCAGCCCTTATTATTTAACTGGATGGTGTTGAACCGCAAAAAACGCGGACTACAGCCGTACACCCTAAAATATATATTGATCACAGGTTTTAGTCTTACCATCTTCACTGTTATTTCTTTGATACTAACCTTTGTGGGATTTTTAATTATTACTGCTTATCCCGCGACGAAAAAGAAACGTAAATTGGCTTTCCATCGCTTGATCGCATTAACTTTTAGATCTGCGCTGGCGTGTTTTGTACATGTGGGAAAAAGAATAGTCAACAATGAGAGTGAAAAATTTGCGAAACCTGCTTTAATTGTAGCGAATCATCAGTCACATATTGATCTGGCCATGACTTTACAGTTGAGTCCAAGGATCATTGTGTTCACAAACGATTGGGTTTATAATTCACCATTTTTTGGCTGGATCGTAAAGATGGCGGATTATTATCCGGTTTCCGCGGGATACGAAGAAAGTTTGCCAAAATTGGAAGCATTGATAAAAGATGGTTATTCTATTTTAATTTATCCTGAGGGAACAAGAAGCATTACAGGTGATATTGGACGTTTTCACAAAGGCGCTTTTCTATTGGCAGAAAAATTAAATTTAGATATCGTTCCAATTTTAATTCACGGCGCAGGAGACTCGGTTACAAAAAAAGATTTTCATATTAAGGACGGTTCTCTAACGGTGAAATATTTACCACGCATAAGATCAGATGAAAAAAAATTCGGGACCACTTACCAGGAAAAAGCAAAAGGCATTTGCAATTATATGCGGCAGGAATACGAAATATTGCGTGATGAATTTGAGCCGGTAAAATATTATCGTTCGCGTCTCATCAATAATTATATTTATAAAGGGCCGCTTTTAGAGTGGTATTGCAGAGTAAAAACAGCAATGGAAGGTAATTATAAACTATTTGAAAGTTTGATGCCGAAAAAAGGAAAAGTAGTTGATGTGGGTTGTGGTTACGGATTTTTACCTTATATGTTATTATACAAAGGAAGACATCGTGAAATTTTAGGGTTGGATTATGATGAAGAAAAAATTGCTGTTGCGCAAAATTCAGCTGATAAACGACCGAATATAAATTTCGAAACTGCAGATGTGACTACATATGAATTTCCTTATGCAGATGGATTTATTATCAGTGATGTACTTCATTATTTAAAACCGGACCAACAAATAAATGTGATTGAAAAGTTAGCTCAGAAAATAAATAAGAATGGTGTTTTAGTTATCCGCGATGCAGATGCCGACAAAAAAACTCGCCAAGCCGGAACCGCTTATACAGAATTTGTAAGTACTACAGTTTCCGGTTTTAATAAAACAGGAGAGACAGGGTTACATTTTGTAAGTGGGAAACTAATAAAGGATACCATTGCAAAATTCCCGAATTTAGTCTTGGAAGTATTGGATACTACTAAGCTGACTTCCAACATAATTTACGTTGTACGAAACCCGTAAACGGTTAATAAATCCCCTTTCAAAATCCGATAATTTTGCCTTAATTAGGGACTTGTAACCTATTGATAAACTTATGGCAAAAACTAAATCTTTATTGAACGATAAATCTTTAAAATTCTTAAAGGAATATTTAAATAACGCATCGCCAACAGGCTTTGAAGCAGCGGGACAAAAATTATGGCTGAGTTACATCAAGCCTTATATCGACGAGTATTTTGTAGATACTTACGGAACTGTTGTTGGTGTTATTAATCCAAAAGCGCAATACAAAGTTGTAATTGAAGCGCACGCTGATGAAATTTCCTGGTTCGTACATTACATTACTAAAGATGGATTTATTTATTTACGTCGTAACGGCGGCAGTGATCATCAAATTGCTCCTTCCAAGCGCGTAAACATTCATACTGATAAAGGAATTGTAAAAGGTGTTTTCGGATGGCCTGCTATTCACGTTCGCGATGCAGCAAAAGAAGAAACGCCGACTTTGAAAAATATTTTTTTAGATATTGGTTGTACTTCCGATAAAGAAGTTGCTGCGATGGGTGTGCATGTTGGTTGTGTAATTACTTATGAAGATGAATTCATGGAATTAAACAACCGTTATTATGTTGGCCGTGCTTTAGATAACCGCATTGGGGGATTTATGATCGCGGAAGTTGCAAGGTTATTAAAAGAGAAAAAAGATAAATTGCCTTTTGGTTTGTATATCGTAAATGCCGTTCAGGAAGAAGTTGGTTTGAATGGCGCGACTATGATCTCACGCAGAATAAATCCAAATGTTGCAATAGTTACAGATGTTTGTCATTGTACGCAAAGTCCGATGATGAGTAAAATTACAAGTGGTGATCAGGCTTGTGGTAAAGGTCCGGTTTTAAGTTACGCTCCTGCTGTCCAAAATAATTTACAGAAATTAGTAATTGAAGCAGCAAGGAAAAATAAAATTGCTTTCCAACGACAAGCAGCTTCACGCGCAACAGGAACCGATACCGATGCATTTGCATACGCAACAGATGGAATCGCTTCTGTTTTAATTTCGCTTCCATTGCGTTACATGCACACAACAGTTGAAAGCGTTCACAAACAAGATGTGGAAGATGTAATTAAATTAATGTATCACTCTCTGAAATCAATAAAAAATAATCAAGACTTCAGATATCTAAAGTAAAAATTTTAAAGAAACACTAAACATTGCATACTCCCAACGCAATACTTGGCTCCTTAATAAAACGAGCAATTACTTTCCGGGGACGGATTCCTCAGAGGAGAAGCACATATAAGCGGCAGGTAAGGGAATTGAGACGATTGTTACTGAAGTCGCAAAACACTGCGTTCGGACAAGAATATAAATTTGATAAATTATTACTCGAAGCTGATCCCGTGGAAGCGTATCAACAAACAGTTCCTGTGTTTGATTATCAAACGATGTATGATAAATGGTGGAAGCGCGCTTTAGATGGCGAAACTTATATTTGCTGGCCGGGAAAAATAAAATATTTTGCTTTGAGTTCAGGCACATCTGAATCAGCAAGTAAACATATTCCTGTGACCAAGGAAATGATAAAATCCATTCAGCGCGGAACTTTAAAACAAATTTTATCGACCGTTCATTATAAATTACCAAAAGAAATTTATGAGAAACGTATTTTAATGGTAGGAGGCAGTACCAACTTAAATTATAACGGAAAATATTATTCCGGCGATCTAAGTGGAATTACAACAGGCACTCAGCCAAGGTGGTTTCAGAATTTTACTTTGCCCGGGAAAAAGATCCGCTCAAAATCAGACTGGGAAGATAAATTACACGACATTGTTGTGAATGCAAAAAGTTGGGATGTAGGTTTTATTTGCGGTGTGCCTGCCTGGATCCAGATCTTATTTGAACGTATTATCAAACATTACAACGTAAAAACTGTACACGATATTTGGC
>JANYCL010000064.1 GCA_025360355.1 Sphingobacteriaceae bacterium | reverse complement strand
CACGTATTTTTTCATCAGATAATTCCGGGTAGTCACTTACAATTTGTTGATTAGACATTCCTGAAGCTAACCAGCCTAAAACATCATAAACAGAAATACGGGTTCCTTTAACACAAGGCTTTCCAAAGCGTATATTCGAATCAATTGTAATATGTGCCTGATAATTCATCAAGATAAATGTAGTAATTTTTCCCCGATTCCGCAAAAAAAAGACCCTGAAACAATCCCGATAGCAATAAGGACAGGATTTAAAAGCGTTACTTCTTCAATAAAAATTCTTTCACTAAACTGTAAGTATCTTTTGTGCCGAGTTTTAATTCTACAACTTCACTTAGATCTTTAAATCCTTTTTTCTTCAAGGTCATTGTGTATTTTACACCGCCTTTAAGAGTAATAAAATATTCGCCGTTTTCGTTTGTGGATGTGTTTGCAATTTTTGCTCCTGTTTCATCTGCAAAATCTATATCAACATCAGCAACACCGTAACCTTCATAACCATCGCGCACAACGCCTTTCAAAATGCTTAAACCATTATTCTCTTTTTTCTTGCCGTCTTTTTCTAACACAGCGTAATTGCTTAGATCTACTTTATAAATATCGCTTTCGCCCATTCCACTATCACGCATGCTTGCAAAATATCCTGTTTGTGCATCTGCGCTTAATACAAATGGTCCGTCGCGTTTATCAGAGTTAATAGGGTAACCTAAATTTACAGGCTTGCTCCATTTGTCGCCTTCTAAAACCGTTTTAAAAATATCGTAGTCGCCGATTGAACCTTTTCCGTTAGAGCAGAAAAATAATGTTTTTCCATCGGGTGCTAAAAATAATCCTACTTCATCAAAAGAAGAATTTACATCAGAACCTAAATTCACCGGTTTATCCCAAGTTGTTTTTGTTAAGCGTTTCACCATCCAAATATCAGAGTTGCCACTTCCGCCCGGACGTTCGCTTGTAAAAAATAATGTTTTTCCATTCGGAGAAATACAAGCGCCGCCTTCCCAATAAGTTGTGTTAATTGGTTTCGCCATGTTCTCAGGTGTACGCCATTTGCCGCTAACAATTTTCGACATGTAAATATCACCTCCGCGTGATTGCGGATCTTTAAGATCGTTCTTGTAAATAAAAATCATTTTACCATCAGCAGAAATTCCTGTAACTGCATCGTGTGCATCTGTATTAATAGAGCCGGGAACGCCGATCGCTTTTTTCCAAGCTTTAGTTAGTGTATCGTAATCAGAAAAATAAATATCCTGAAAATATTTTCCATCACCTTCCGCATCAACAGGTGAATTTGTAGTTTCCGGACGGCGTGTATTAAAAACTAATTTCATTCCATCAGCAGAAATAGCAGGAGATTGATCATCGTACTTACTATTAATTTCCGGACCCATGTTCGCAATTTTTACATCAACTGGTGCAGCTTTTAAAGTTTTAGCGGTGTTACATTGGTTAACCCAAACATCAGCATCTTCTTCTAATGCTTCTTTTGGTGGAGCAAGTTTTTTATACGTTTCAAATTCAGCGATCGCTTCGTCGTATTTGGCTTTCATTTGCAAAAGTTTTCCGGTATACAAATAGGTTTCGTATTTTATATCTTTACCTGCTTCTTTAGCTTTGAATAAATTCTCACTTGCTTTATCATAATCTTTTAAAGTGAACTGACAAAGTCCAACATAATAAAGAACTGTAGCGTCTTTCGGATTCTTAACCAAAACCTCTTTGTATATATTAAGGGCGCCAATTACATCGCCTGCATAAAATTTTTGTTTAGCCAGTCCCATTTTAACCTGGTCTGTAGCATCAATTGGGAGAGATTTAGCAGTAGTTGAGGCCAATACCAAGCCTGTAAAAAGCATTAAAAAAAGGAAATTTCTCATTATAAAAGGATTAACTGAGTAAAAATAAAAAATATTATTAAATTTATAGTAATTAAATCATTAATTGCTATTTTAGCTTAAATTTAGAGTGAAAAAAATGAATAAAGTTGCATTTATATTAACTTTTTTGGTTGTAGTGGCGGTTATTGCCTGTGATAACAAAAAAGGACTTATACAACCTAAAGCCGCGCCAATTCCAGTGAATGCCTGCGATTCTATCCGTTATAACAATGCGGCAAAATTCATTCTTGATAAAAATTGCGGGAGCTGCCATAGCGGTCCTTTTCCAAATGGGGGTTTTGATCTAACAGCTTATTCAACTGCAAAAGTGCCTGCTTTATCAGGAAGAATTAGTGATAGAATAACAAATACGAATAACCCAATGCCACCATTTGGTTTAATGGCTCAGGATAAAGTTGATTCTCTAATGTGCTGGATCAATAAAGGAGCGCCGCAATGATCAGGAATTAATTCCCATTAATTTCAACACTTTTTCAATGTCTTCGGGGGTATCAATGCAATGACTGTCGTGTTCAGTTTCTACACATTTAATTTTAAAACCATTTTCTAGCCAGCGTAATTGCTCAAGTGATTCGGCTATTTCCAGAGGGGAAGGCTTTAATTTTGTTATTTTTTCGAGAATATCTGTGCGGTAAGCATACATGCCTACATGTCTGTAATAATTAAAATGTTTGTGCCATTCTTTTTCATCAACGCCTTTAATA
>JANYCL010000045.1 GCA_025360355.1 Sphingobacteriaceae bacterium | reverse complement strand
AACTTTACAAAACCTTTTACGATGCGGAAATTAATATCGGTATAAATTGTTTTATCGATCGGCGGATAACCATATTTAGCACGCTCTGCTGCAGATAATGTAAAATATTTTTCCGGCGGCATCCCTTTTGGATTGCCATTGATATTCAAATATTCTTCCTGACTATTATAAAACAAACTATCTTCTTTCGAGAGCATGTTTTCCAATAAATATTTTTTAATGAGTTTTGCTTCGTTCAGCCATTTAATATCTCCTGTTGCTAAATAAGCTTCAGCATAATTATTTAAAACTCCGCCCTGATATTCACTTCGTTTTTCCGGAGCTGCGCCTTTCCAGCTTCTGCCTGAAGAACAACCAAAATAAACTCCACCACAAACGCGGTCGCTAACTTGTGCGTATTTCGTTAAGGACTTAATTGCTTTCTGTTTTTCGTATGGTTTTTTATTGAGTTTCGCTGACCAAAAACTATATTCCACCGGTTGGTATAATGGAATTTTTAAAACAAATCCCCAGCCTCCATAAAGTGAATCGTAATAACTATTTAATTGTTCTTCCGCTTTTTTATAAATTTTTGAGATGTCGGAATTATCGGGAGGTTCAGGTGAGAAAAAATTATTATCCTGAATGTTTATTTTTCCCGCTTTATATCTTTCCAGAAAATCATTTAAGATCTCAGTGAAAACTCCTGCTTTGCGATTACCTTGAATAGCCATTAACTGATTTCCGTCTGAATCCAAAAATATTAAAGCTGGCCAGCCCCATTGTAAGAAACGGGCGCCAACATCGGGCTGTGCCTCAGCATCAGCTTTAATGGGGATGAAATTGCGGTTGATGATGCCGATCACCGTTGTATCGGTATAGGTATTTTCCTCCATTAAATTACAAGCAGTGCACCATTCAGTACCTACATCTAAAAAAACAGGTTTATGCGCATTCTTAGCTTTTTTAAAGGCATTATCTCCCCAAGCGTTCCAGTTTATTTTCTGACTGAAAGAAACGTTTAAAACAAAGAAAAGTAATATAAGAATGGGAGATCGTTTCATGTGGTGCTGTTTAATATTAAGACGATGGAGATCAGTTTTCCTTTCAACACTGAAGTAGATCAAAGATCACTTCGTGTCAGAAATAAAAAAACCGCGAAGTAAATACTCGCGGTTTAAACTTACACTAACAATGTTTTAGAAATGCCACAAATCGTGTTCCCATCTAAAAATATCGTTCTTAACTCTATCAGCTTCCAATAAGGCATCGATACCATGAGAATATTGCTCAATGTTACGATCCCATACGTTGGTTTCCTTTTTAATTTTACTTGAGAATTGTCGTTTCCAGAAGATGTCTTCGAAGGTACGGCGTTCAGAGTCGTTCTTAGGATTAAATACTTCGTGCTTTGCTAATAAAGGACGGCAAGCAGGGAAATACACCCAGAATAATTCTTTGTACGCTTCTTTATCTTCAACATATTGGTAAGCACCAACGCCGATGATACGAACTTCTAAAACTGATTTTTGTTTATCGAAAAACCAATCTTCCTTTAAGCAATACTTAATAACCTCAGCATAGATCGAAGTTGAGTCACAATTCCAGCGTGAAGTTAAGATCTCATTACCATCAACGTCGAAACTTGATTCCTTAATAGAGTCACATTTCTTTAATTTATCTTTAATAGCAGAACCTTCTAATGGAATAATAAATTCCTCATCGCTAAAAGCAATAAGTTGTCCGTTAAGAATATATTTTGCTAATAATTGGAAGAAAGAAATACGGCTAACTAAGATCTCAGTTGGGTAATATAATTGCTGATTGATTTTTTCGCGCATATCCAAATCACGCCAAACGCGTTTTTCCCATGCTACATCACCTTCACGAAGGTGAGTGTACGGAATGAAGCGGCGGTTGATCGTATTTTCCTTATCGTAAATACCATCTTTGTAATCGCCGGGTTGGAAAACACCAGGCTGCGCATTCATGTTGAATGCTGCAACAAAAACGAAAACAATTAATATTTGGATAGCTTTATTCATATGTTTATTAGTTTTTTACTTTTAAAGAAGCTGTAGCAATTTTCCTGATGGTTCCATCGGGAGCTTTTACTTTAATATCTTCAAAATATGCTTTACCACCAACACCTAGTGATTGAAGCACTGCTTTAGCCTCTGGCGAAAGATTTGGTCCGTTACATGTAAACTCTTTTAAGTTACCTTTTACGTTAGCACTAAAGATAAACGTTTGAACAGGGAACTTAACGTCGAAGTCGAAACCTGGAACCTCAGCACCTACACCGGCGATTGAAGCTAACTCGATCTTTTTGTAATCAGAAATACCTTGAACTAAACGTCCACCTAATTTTGGAGTTGGATCTGGAATTTTCTTAACGCGGAAAGGCATTGGTTTTCCTTGTGCTTTAGTGCCATCTTTAGTTTTAGCGGATACACTTACCTGCATAGTACCAGGAGTTGTAGCTCTAAAAATGAACTTCCCTCCTGCACCACCTGTTTTAGTTGCGCCACAACCGCTGATATTAACTAACAAATCAGTTGGTGATACACCTGCAGCAGAAACTGAAACAGGATTATCAACACCAATGTAAATTACGTTCATTTTTTCAGCAGCTACCGCTACCGCAGGAGCAGCAACCATATAAGATGATGAAAATGGGTAAATACCAAAAGTACCATCCGGTTTTTTAAACTTAATAACTCCTTTATAAATTTGTTCACCTTGACCACCAGTTGAAACTTCATACTTACCTTCACCACCTACAATTGGTAATTTAGTTCCGCCTGCACCGCCTGAAGCAGAGTCAGTACCAACTAAAATTTCCATCATATCAGCAGTTAAAGCACTGGAAGAAGCTGCTAAAAATATATCAGCTTTATAGGGCTCTCCTGATTGAATGTATCCTTTTGGAGCTACAACCTTTGCATTTAATCTATCAAACTTAATAGCTAATTTACCAGACGCGCCCGAGAAGACTTGCAATAATTCAGCCTCAATATTTTTAAGTTCGGCTTG
>JANYCL010000041.1 GCA_025360355.1 Sphingobacteriaceae bacterium | reverse complement strand
ACGAACCAAAAAATAAGGTTCGGTTTTGTTTTATGATATCAAGATCTTCACCTGAGGAGAATCCTAAATTCATTTCATCATAAGGCGTTTTGCTTACACCACCCAAACGGGTACTTTGCGCCGCTACAAGATCGTGCGCTTTAAATATTTCTGGAATGATGAGAATAAAAAATTATTTCTGAATGATTAATTTTTCAGTTTTAGAATCACCTGTTTGCAGATCAACGATCTTTAAAAAATAAATTCCATTGGCAAGATCTAACTTTACTTCAGAAGTACCACTTTGATATCCCGGTCTCTGCTCAAACGCAATTTTTCCGGTAATATCCAAAACAGTAAATTTTAAGTTTACATTGCCTGAAGAATTACAAAAGAGATTTCCGTTCGATGGATTAGGATAAACTTTAACCTCAGCTAATTCATTTTCTTTAATTCCTGTAACACAATAAAGAATTGTTCCTGCAACGGTGCCTGAGTTTAAGTCAATTTTTATTGGCGTTACCGGAGGGGTCAGATCACAAAAAGTAAAATTCCCTTTCAGGAATCCCGAGTTTGCAGAAGTATCTGCAACAGAAAAATAACCTGCGGCTCCACCTTTAATTGTATCTGTATTATACCAGCTGTCTAAAACTGTTACGTTACCATTATTATCCCACACTGCAGTTTTTGAAGGATGTGTATTAAAGAAACGTTTTGTAATTCTTACTTTAGCACCGCTATTATTATTGAATTTTACTCTGTTCCAAATGCTCCCAGTTAAGATCACAGAATCACTATTATTAAAAGTTCCTGAATTAGTTAATTCATAACCTCCGATGTAATTATTATTATTAACTGTATTGCTATTTGTAATAGCGGTGATTGTCATTCTTCCATTATTGAGCAAACTATTATTAATCGTTAAACTATCTCCAATAATAATTCCTGTAGCTGCATTAGTAAAAGTTCCTGCGATCCACATGCTATCCATTTTTATGGAGCCGGTATTATTAAAACTTACTGAATTCGTAAGCGCACTAACCGTAAAACTTCCCGGGTTTGTAATTGCTCCTGTTGAAAGTAGAAAATAACGGAAATTAGCTTTACCACTATTATTAAAATATCCGCCGTTGATCCAGATATCACGATTCAAAGAAGCATCTTGTGTTAATGATCCTGTATTATTAATATTTATACCACCGCTATTAAAAAGTAAACTTGTATTAAGAGTTACACTGTTGTTTATGGTAACACTATAACCGTTAACAGGCACACAAGTACAATTCCATGTGGTAGGGTTTGTCCAGCTTCCATTTGTGATACTGCTTGCTGTTTGCGCGGAAAAATTATTTGCTAAAAAAGCGAAAAGAATAAGAGGTAAAAGTTTTTTCATTTGTATTGTATTTAGATTACAAAAATATACAAAAAAAACGACAAACTAAAGATCAGGCTTTTGAAGGTTTTGTGTACAACCAAGCCCACCAAATTAACACGAACTGTATTGGTAAACGTATAATGGTTATCCATAAGCCCGGATTATTAGTTCTATAAAAATCAATGGTCATTGGAATGTGGATCACAAAAAGAAAAACAACAAGCATCGCTATAATTAAATAGGCTGAGAGCTTTCTTGTTCTTTCAGGAAGCAACATAGCCGCTAAGATCAATTCCGATATTCCGCCGGCATAATTACAAAATGAATGGTTAGGTAACCAAGCCGGCATGATGTTCTCGTAAAAGAAAGGATTTACAAAATGATAAATTCCTGCGGCTACATAAACAAAAACCATTATATACAAAAACACTTTTTTCATTGTCATCCTGAGCTTGCCGATGGGTAAATTTAAGCAATTAATTTATACCTATCTTTAGTGTATGAAATCGGGCACCCTAGCCGAAATAAAAAAAGAATTGCAGGAGTTAGAACCAAAACAATTGGCTGATCTTTGCATTGCTTTAGCCAAATATAAAAAAGACAATAAAGAATATTTGGATTATCTGATGTTCGAGAGTCACGACAAGAACGGTTTTGTTATGCAGGTGAAGCAATTGATTGATGAGAATTTTTTGGAATTAAAACCGGATGTTAATTTATATTACGCGAAAAAAAGTCTGCGCAAAATTTTACGCATCATTAATAAATATATAAAATACATTGGCGACAAAGCCATTGCTGCGGAATTACATATTTATTTTTGTCTGAAATTGAAGCAATCAAAAATTCCCATTGAGAAAAGTGCGCGGCTCGTCAATTTGAAGGCTGGTGAATTAAAAAAAATAAAAGTGTTGATTGATTCTTTACATGAAGATCTGCAATACGATTATTTGAAGGATCTGGAAGAGATCAGTTAATGTTCAATTCTTCTAGTGTTAATTGAGCCGCCTTTTGTTCAGCCACGCGTTTGCTGTAATTTTCAAAAGTAACATAAGGTTTATCATCAATAAAAACCTGAACAGTAAAAATTTTATCTTTTCCTTTTTGCGCTTCTTTGATTAAACGGTATTCCAAACTCAATTTATTTTTCTGACAATAAATTTGCAATTGACTTTTGAAATCCGAATCCGTATTCAACAAAGCATCAAGGTCCACGTGTACTTTAACAATGCGTTTTAAAATAAAATTCTTGCAACCATTAAATCCTTTATCCAAATAAACAGCACCGATCAAAGCTTCAAAGGCATCACCGTAAACTGATGATTTTGATTTTTCGTTTTCCTTTAAGCTCACTTTCAAAAGCTGATCAACGCCTAATTTCATTGCTAAATGCTGCAGGTTTTGTCCGTTCACAATTTTACTGCGCAGCTGCGTTAAAAAACCTTCGTCTTTAAGCGGAAATAATTTAAATAAATGTTCAGCAATTACCGCACCTAAAATAGCATCACCTAAAAATTCGAGGCGTTCGTTATTTACACTTCCGCGTTTGCTGCTGTGAGAAAAAGCTTGTTTGTATAATGAAATATTTGATGGAGAAAATCCCAATAAAACTTTCAGACTCTTTTTTAACTGAGTATCAGATTTATTTTTTGAAAAACCGGGTAAAAACTTTAGCAAGCTTATCTTATTGCTTAAACTTCTTTACAATAACCGCTGCGTTATGTCCGCCAAAACCAAATGTATTGCTGATGGCAACATTCACGGTGCGCTTTTGCATTTTGTTTAACGTTAAATTAAATCGTGGGTCAATTGTAGGATCAACAGTTGTGTGATTAATTGTTGGAGGGATGATATCGTTTTTAATTGCTAAAACTGTTGCAATGGCTTCAACGGCACCGGCAGCGCCAAGTAAATGACCTGTCATACTTTTTGTGGCGCTGATATTCATTTTAAAAGCATTATCGCCAAAAACATTTGCAATTGCTTTTAATTCTGCACCATCACCAAGCGGTGTACTTGTGCCGTGTGTATTTATATAATCAATGTCGTTTGCAGAAATTCCTGCATCTTTTAAAGCACGCTGCATTACTAATGTTGCTCCTAATCCATCAGGATGTGGTGCTGTGATATGATATGCATCACCGCTCATGCCGCCGCCAATAACCTCAGCGTAAATTTTAGCACCGCGGTTTAATGCATGTTCCAGTTCTTCTAATATTAAAGATGCACCACCTTCACCTAATACAAAACCATCGCGTGTTGCATCATAAGGACGGGAAGCAGTTGCAAATGATTCATTATTTGTACTCATGGCCTGGCAGGCATTAAAACCACCAATACCACTCTCATTAATAGCGGCTTCAGATCCTCCGGTAACAATTGCGTTTGCTTTACCCATGCGTATATAATTAAACGCATCAATTAAAGCATTTGTTGATGAAGCACAAGCCGCAACAGTTGTAAAGTTGGGACCACGTAAACCAAAACGAATTGAAATATGACCGGAACAAATATCGGCGATCATTTTAGGAATAAAGAAAGGATTAAAACGCGGAGTTCCATCGCCTTTTGCAAAACCAAAAGTTTCTGTTTGAAATGTATCGAGTCCGCCAATACCGGAACCCCAGATAACACCAATTTCGTTTTTATCGATTCCTTCTTTATCAAAACCGGAATCGGCTATTGCCTGAACAGCAGCAGCCATGCCGTAGTGGGTAAACGCATCTACCCTACGAGCTTCTTTTTTATCAAAATAATCTTCAGGATTAAACCCTTTTACTTCGCAGGCGAAACGGGTTTTAAATTTAGAGGCATCAAAACGCGTAATAATAGCGGCACCGCTAACACCGTTAATCAAATTCGACCAATAATCATTTACATTATTGCCCAAAGGTGTAACGGCACCCAATCCGGTTACCACTACGCGTTTTAATTGCATAATAAATTCTAAGTTATATTAACTATTTCGCGTTCGTTTCGATGTAAGCAATAGCATCGCCTACAGTAGAAATTTTTTCGGCTTGCTCATCCGGGATCGCAATGTTGAATTCTTTTTCAAATTCCATTATTAATTCAACTGTATCCAATGAGTCAGCTCCTAAATCATTAGTAAAGCTTGCTGTTGTGGTCACTTCTTTTTCATCAACACCTAATTTGTCAACGATAATAGATTTTACTTTGTTTGCTATGTCAGACATTTTCTAAAAATTAAAAATTCGGGACAAAGATAAAGCTATGAGTCTAAAAACAAAATAATTAATTTTAATTTAAAGAACAGACTTTTAACAATTTGGTAATCACGTTTTAACGTTTAGATGAAAGGGCTAAATTGCAGGTCAGAAAAAAACCCCGTTTTGCGGGGCTTTACTTATATATTAAGATGTTTTTTTAACGACTCTGTGCTTATGACGTCGTCTATGCGTAGCAAGATGATGTGGATTTGCTGCCTCTCTTGCTGCCTCTTTAGCGTCATTTCTTTTATTCATGTAGCTCATTAAAAAATAAAAACCTAAACCACCACCTAACAAACCAAGAATGATCCAAATACCTTCAAAACTGTTAAATTCCTTACTTAAAGCGTTTTTGGCTTTATCTGTAAATCCTGCTAAACTAACTAATGAGCTGAATACAAGGATATTAAGAGCAATTAATCGTCTTAAAATTATTCCTTTTTTTACAGTTGATCTCATAGTATTCTAAGTTTTTTATCCCAAAAACGGGAAATTCACGGCTTTTTTTAAGAAAGCGCTAATCTCGTATAATATTACGATATAATAACGCTAAGGTTCGACTAAAATTATTTTTTTATTGAACAAATTATTGTTAATTTTGTGTCCGATATATAAAGATATAGTAATAATAGGGGGCTCAAGTCCCCTATTTTATTGTAAAGATGATAGTAAAGGGGCAGATAATTGAGATAATTAATGAAAAGATAAATGGGACCCATTTGTTTTTAGTTGACCTCAAAATTTTGCCGGGAAACAGAATTGAAGTGTTCATTGATGGCGATAATGGTGTAGGAATTAATGAATGTGTTGATCTAAGCAGGCACATTGAAAAAAGTTTGGATCGCGATGTTGAGGATTTTTCGTTAGAAGTGAGTTCACCGGGGGCAACAATACCTCTGAAATTAAGCAGGCAATACATAAAACATATTGGCCGCGATGTTGAACTGAAATTAACAGACGGAACTTCAATTACCGGAACACTAATTGAAGTTGGAAAAGATGGCGGTTTAACATTAACAACAATAAGCCGCGAGAACAAGCCAATTGGCAAAGGAAAAATAAACGTAACAAGAACACACAACATACAATTACAAAACATAAAAGAATCAAAAGTTAAATTAAAATTTTAAAACCAAAAAAAATCATGGAAGGCGTAAACTTAATTGAATCGTTTTCGGAGTTTAAAGACATTAAAAACATCGATCGGGCAACTTTAATGAGCATCATTGAAGATGTATTCCGTAGTATGTTAATTAAGAAGTTCGGATCGGACAAAAACTTTGATATTATTGTGAATCCTGATAAAGGAGATATTGAAATATGGAAAAACCGCAGCATCGTTGATGACGAATTTGCTGAAGATTCCTTTGATTATGATGTTAACAAACACATTAGTTTAACCGACGCTAAAAAAATTGAGCCCGATTTTGAAATTGGTGAAGATGTTTCGGAACAAGTGAAATTAGATGATTTTGGCCGTCGTGCAGTTTTAGCGATCCGTCAAAACTTAGTTCAAAAAATTCTTGAGCTTGAGAAAAGCGAAGTATATAACAAATACAAAGAAAAAGTTGGCGATATTATTAACGCTGAAGTTTATCAGGTTTGGAAAAAAGAAATTATGTTGCTCGATGATGAAGGCAACGAATTAATTTTACCAAAAACTGAACAGATCCCTTCTGATTTTTTCAAAAAAGGCGATACAGTTAAAGCTGTAGTTGCAAAAGTGGAAATGAAAGGCGGAACACCTTCAATCGTTGTATCACGTACATCACCTGCATTCTTAGAACGTTTATTTGAAATGGAAGTTCCTGAAATTTTCGATGGACTTATCATCATCAAGAAAATTGTCCGCGAACCGGGCGAACGTGCAAAAGTTGCTGTTGAAAGTTATGATGACAGAATTGATCCGGTTGGTGCTTGTGTTGGTATGAAAGGTTCCCGTATCCACGGAATTGTTCGTGAATTGAAAAACGAAAATATCGACGTTATTAATTACACTGCAAATTCTACATTATTAATACAACGTGCTTTAAGTCCTGCAAAAGTGACTACCATAAAAATTGATGATGAAACAAAACGCGCGGACGTGTTTTTACGTCCTGACCAAATTTCATTAGCAATTGGTAAAGGTGGTTACAATATTAAATTAGCAGGTAAATTAACAGGTTATGAAATTGATGTTTACCGTGACACAGATACAGAAGTTGAAGCGGAAGATGTTGACTTGGATGAGTTTTCGGACGAAATTGAACCGGCAATTATTGACGAGTTAAAAGCAATTGGCTGCGATACTGCAAAATCAGTATTAGAATTAAGTACTGAAGAGCTGAAGCGCAGAACCGGATTAGAAGATGGAACTATTGCTGATATCAGAAAAGTTCTTGAATCTGAATTTAATTAAAAAAGTTTGCGGTCAAATAAACTGCATTAAACAGAATACTAAAAAAAGGAGCAAAAAAAAATATGTCAGACGGAGCAAAACAACTTCGCTTAAGTAAAGTAGCTAAAGAATTCAATCTTTCTCTTGGGAAGATCGTGGAATTCCTTGCGTCAAAAGGCAAACCGGTTGAAAACAACCCAAATGCTAAAATTGGCGACGATGAATACAGATTGGTGCAGAAAGAATTTTCGGGCGATAAGAATGCGCGTGAAGAAGCTGAACAGGTTACGCAAAACATAAGTAAAGTTAAGCGTGATAATATTGTTTTGGATGATGCTAAATCAAAAACGAGAAGCAAGGTAGAAGAGAAAGAAGACATTATGATAAAAGATCTTTCCGCTCCTGCTGAAAAATCTGCAAAACCAAAAACTCCTGCTAAAAAAGAAGAGCTTGTTAAAACTGAAATTGAAAATTTAGAAGGCCCTAAAGTTTTAGGTAAACTCGATCTGAAATCTATTAACCCAAAAACAAAGCCGGATAAAAAATCAAAAGAAGAACCTGAAACAAAGAAAAAAGTTAAAGATAAAACAGAAGAGGTTCCGGAAGAAGTTGTAAACACAAAAGAAGCAGAAGTAGTAGTTGCGCCCGAAGAAGAGCAAAAAGAAGATTTTATGGAAACCAGAATTGAAAAGCTGGAAGGCCCTAAAATTCTTGGAAATATTGTATTACCGCCTAAAGAAGAAAAGAAAAAACCTGTTGCTTCTTCTAATTTAGGCTCGGCTGATAAACGTAAACGTAAACGTATCCGCAAAGGCGGTATGTCGGAAGAAGAAATTAAAAAAGTTGGTAAGGAACAAGCGCAAATTGCAAAAGACCGTGCCAAAGAAAAATATGGCGATCCACGCAAAAAAATTGTCGGACCAAAACCAAGACATGAATTAACTGAGGAAGAAATTCAAACTCAGATCAAAGAAACACTTGCGCGTTTAAGTCAGAAAGGTTCTAAATCCAAAACTTCAAAATACCGTCGTGAAAAACGTGATGAAGTTAGAGAACGTACTGCAGAACAAAATGTTTTAGATGAAGCAGACAAAAAAGTATTGCGCGTTGCCGAATTCGTATCGGCAAATCAAATGGCGCAAATGATGAATGTGCAGGTAACGCAAATTATTTCTACATGTATGTCATTAGGTTTATTTGTATCAATCAATCAACGTTTAGATGCAGAAACCATTTCAATAGTTGCTGAAGAGTTTGGATACAAAGTAGAATTTGCATCGGCAGAAGATGTTGAAACAATCAGAGAAGAAGATGCAGACAAACCGGAAGATCTGGTTTCCCGCCCTCCTATCGTAACCGTTATGGGTCACGTTGATCATGGTAAAACATCTTTACTTGACTTTATCCGTAAAGCAAGCGTTGTTGCTGGAGAAGCAGGTGGTATCACACAACATATTGGTGCATACAATGTAAAATTAGCTGATGGACGTTCTATTACATTTTTAGATACACCGGGTCACGAAGCGTTTACCGCTATGCGTGCACGTGGTGCAAAAGTAACTGACTTAGCAATTATTGTTGTTGCTGCTGATGATGCGATTATGCCTCAAACAAAAGAAGCCATTAATCACGCGCAAGCTGCTAATGTGCCAATGATATTTGCAATTAATAAAATTGATAAGCCCGGCGCAAATCCTGATAAGATCCGCGAAGGTTTATCCCAAATGAATATTTTAGTTGAAGAATGGGGAGGAAAATTCCAGTGTCAGGAAGTTTCAGCAAAACAAGGATTGAACATTGAATTGCTTTTAGAAAAAGTATTGTTGGAAGCAGAGATGATGGATCTGAAAGCAAATCCGGGTCGTCACGCTAGCGGAAGTATCATTGAAGCATCGATGGAAGAAGGTCGCGGATATGTTGCTACAATATTAGTACAAACCGGAACTTTAAAAATTGGTGATGTAATGCTAGCGGGTTCTTACAGCGGCAGAGTACGTGCCATGTTCAATGAACGCGGAACAAAAGTAACTGAAGCAGGGCCATCACAACCGGTAAAAGTTTTAGGATTAAGCGGTGCTCCAACAGCAGGTGATAAATTTAACGTGATGGAAGATGAACGTGAAGCACGTGAGATCGCCAACAAACGTTTACAATTACAGCGTGAACAAGGTATACGTACACACAAACATATTACATTAGATGAAATTGGCCGTCGTTTAGCGATCGGTGATTTTAAAGAATTAAATATCATTGTAAAAGGTGATGTGGATGGTTCGATCGAGGCTTTAGCAGATTCCTTATTAAAATTATCGACTGAAAAAGTTCAGGTAAATATCATTCACAAATCGGTAGGTGCAATTAGTGAGAGTGATGTGTTATTAGCATCAGCTTCTAACGCAATTATTTTAGGTTTCCAGGTTCGTCCGTCGACTAATGCGCGTAAGTTAGCAGAGGTTGAAGAAATTGATATCCGTTTATATTCTATTATTTACGATGCGATCAACGAAGTGAAAGCCGCAATGGAAGGAATGTTATCTCCTGAATTTGAAGAAAAAATTGCTTGTAACATTGAAATACGTGAGGTGTTTAACATCACTAAAGTAGGAA
>JANYCL010000015.1 GCA_025360355.1 Sphingobacteriaceae bacterium | reverse complement strand
CTATACAAAACATCTTTTACGGGGCTTTCGCCACAAACCTGGTTACTCTCTTTTATCATGCTCATCAATCGCAGCGGCACAATGGTATTGCCATTCATGACACTTTATTTAACTGATAAAGAAATGCACCGCAGTTTAAGTGACGCTGGTTTTGTAATGGGTTTATGGGGATTAGGTTCGATCATCGGCGCATTTTTTGGCGGGAAGCTGAGCGATAAAATAGGATTTCAGAAAGTGCAATTAATGACATTATTATCGGGCGGTATTATGTTCATTGTACTCGGACAAATAAAAGATTATTCCTTAATTTGTTTAGCAACTTTTATTTTGAGTTTGGTGAATGAAGCTTTTCGTCCGGCTAACCAATCGGCAGTTGCTTATTATAGTTCTGCGCAAAATCGTACGCGTTCCTATTCTTTAAATCGTATGTCGATAAATTTAGGTTGGGCAATTGGTTCATCTATTGGCGGAATTTTAGCAACTTATAATTACGGATTATTATTTTGGGTGGATGGTTTCACAAATATTGCAGCAGCAGGAATGTTGTTTTTAATAATGGAACCCATAAAAATTTTAAAACCAACTGAAGAAGAAAAAAAAGAAGCTGCACCTGTGCAATCCGCTTATAAAGACAAAATTTATTTGTGGTTTATTTTTTTGGTAATGTTGTTCGGCGTTTGTTTTTTTCAGCTCTTCACGACAATACCAAAATTTTACCGCGACGACATGCATTTAAGCGAACGCTTTATTGGTTTCATAATGGCGCTTAACGGTTTATTAATTATTAGTGTAGAGATGGTTTTGATCTATAAAATTGAAGGCAAACGAAATAATTTAATTTTTGTAACCTGGGGCACTTTTGTTTGCGGATTATCTTTTTTAAGTTTATTAATTCCAGGTCCCGCTAAATTCATTGCCATATTCGGAATTATTTTAGTTACCATTGGTGAAATTACATCGATGCCATTTATGAATTCGTTCTGGACATCACGAAGCAACGAAAAAAACCGCGGACAATACGCCGCATTGGTTACAATTGCTTTCGGCACCGCCCAAACGATTGGTCCTTTCTTGTGTTCGCAATTAGTAGAGGCAACAAATTTTAATGTTATGTTTATTGTATTAGGAGGAATTTTATTTTTAACTTCATTTGGATTTTGGAGCCTAAATAAAGCAGTTTGATCTTAATTTCCCTTCGTTAAAACCTGATTGAATTTATTTATCCGCCACAACATATTCCGGTTTAAAATTCTTGTTGAAGCAATTATACCGCTGAACAATGCGCCCCCTACTCCTACCGTTACAATATCTTGTCCGGTTAAAAATAAATTTTTGTAAATTGTTTCGGGTCGTAAACTTTTTAATCCAAAACGCAAAGGCGTATGTTCCAATCCATAAATTTCACCCTTACCATAATTACTAAAATATTTTGTAGATAATGGTGTGCTTAGTTCGGAAGCTACAATATGTCCTTTAACTTGCGGCACCACTTTATATAATTTTTCAAGTAATTGTGCGGTGTATTTTTCTTTGAACACATCATATTCGTCGCCTCGTTTTTGCCAGCGGGTTTCTTCCCATTGCGCAACCCATTCGTACGGACAAACGGTCATTACCTGAATAGTTGAAGTGCCGGGATGTTTGCCTTCCCATTCAGGATCTTTAGCTGAAGGAAAAGAAATATATGCTAATGGCAAATTACTTCCTTCATCATTTATATGTTTAGTGTATGAGCCGTCAAAATCGTAACTATCATACATCCAAAAATTATGTCGTGGTAAATTTAATTCTTCATCGCTTGCATCTAAACCAACATACAAACACACGTGCGCGACAGATGCTTTTACTTTATTATACGCAACACAAAGTTTTTTTCCTTCTTCTTCGTCTTTTAATAGAGTATTAAATGTATTGTGAACACCTGCATTACTGATTATTTGATCAGCATAAATTTTATCGCCGTTTTCCATCTCCACACCAATGGCTTTATTTTTTTCGAGGATAATACGCTTTACACCTGCTTTAATGGCAAGTTGTCCGTTATTATTTTCCAGTGACTTTAACATGTGCCTATGAATACTTGAAGCACCACCAACCGGGTAACTGCCGCCATCTAAATAATGATGTACCACCATGGCATGAATTACAAAACTGCTTTTACGAGGCGGTAAACCATAATTCCCACATTGCGCACACAACACCGAAATTAATTTTTCGTTCGATGTGAATCCGCGGATAACATCATACGTAGTGCGATGTGATTGACTGTCGAAACCCTTTTTCATTAATTTCCCAAAGAACCAACTCACCCAATGTGGCATTGTTTTTTCAGAAAAAAAAGTGGTTGAATTGTCAGCCGTAATATTTATTAAATCGTAATATGCACGAATTGCTTTTTCCTCCTCCGGAAAATAAGAGATCATTTTCTTTATTTGATTTTCAACACCTATAACAAAATGATATTCATCTCCATCGATAATGGCTTTATCATAGATCTCGCCCATGCCTGTCCACTGAAGTTTTCCATCAGTAACATAATCAAATGTTTTCCTTAAAGTGGAATTACGGTCTTCAACACGACCAACATAATGCACGCCAATATCCCATTCAAAATTCTTGCGTTTAAAACTGTGTGAAAAACCACCGGGTACATAATGCCTTTCCAATACCAAAACTTTTTTACCGCTTTTAGCCAGACAAACACCAACCGTTAAACCTCCAACACCTGAGCCTATAACAACGGCATCGTAATGCGCATTGGCAAGGGAGGAAGCATACAGGTTTTTCATTAAATGTTAAAAGGAAACGATAGTGAAGATTCTCTTTAAACAAATATAAGATAGTTTCTGAGATAAAGTTATCGCGTAAGGACTCACCCTCTTACTTCGGCTACGCTCAGCACAAATATCCTCTATACAAATAGAGAGGGACGATATCTTGGTTTTCAAAAAGAGACCATGGAGTTACTGACACTATTCATCGCGCAAGATCTGAAAAAACGTGAAGCTGCCTCTGCCCCCCTGTAGATTTGAGTAGCCGTAAGGATATCCTCATCACTTTGTGACGTTCCCTTCAAATGGGAAATGATATTGTAGAAATGAAAAATTCGCGATTAAAAAACCCTGAGACACCTTAAAATTGTCATTTTTTTAACTAATATCTTCTTCAACATGGCAGGTCTTAATTAAATATTCGTGATCGCCATGATCGCTGAAAAAATTAATAGTAGGCCATTCGGCTCCGTAAATTTTGTTTTTAATAGGGCCAATGTTTTTTATGACTGAACTTCCGACCATAATAGAGTCATTAAATGAGTGACTATCATACGCAAAATGAATTACTGTATTGCTTGTGTTTTTTAAAGTTACCTCTGCCATTTTACAGTTATTGTCCTTTTTTTTGCAGGAGAATACTAGAAAAGAAAAAACGACAAGACTCAGTGTGCAGTATTTCATAAGATATGTTTTAGTAAAAAAATAAAAAAGAATTGTACAAAAGCAATTGTTTTTGGATCTACTCAGAATACTTTTTCGTAACCAAATATAATAATTTATCCCAGAAAAACCAGACGCTTAAATGGAGATTAAATGATTCTTGATTTTTGGGGTTTTGTCGGACTGACGGAGATGTTATTTTGCCGTAACCTTAAACTCCGTTCTTCTGTTCTTGGCTTTGTTTTCCGGAGTATCATTTGGAGCTTTTGGTTTTGTGTCGGCGTAGCCTTTGTAACTTAAACGGCCGGCACCAATTTTACCACTGGTAATTAAATAATCGTAAACTGCTTTGGCGCGGTTGGTCGATAAAATTTTGTTCAATTCTTTTTTACCGCTGTTATCGGTATGTCCGCCTAATTCAACTTTTACACTCGGGTTTTTATTTAAGAATGAAACTAATTTATCGAGCTCTGCTTTACTCTCCGGTTTCAGATCCCATTTATCCACATCAAAGAAAACATTTTTTAATTCAACCGTACTTCCTGTATCGATCCGCTGCAGCGGAATATCCAATAAATAAGGTTTATCAAAATCTGCTACTTTTCCTTTTAATGAAAAATTATCACTGTAAAACAAATATCCATCTTTACTCACATTAATTAAATAATTTTTATTTCCTGTAAGGGTTACCAAAAATTGTCCGGCTTTATCTGAGTATGATTCCGTAACCACCTTTTGAGTTTCAAGATCAACTAATTCAAATTTTGCAGATAAAACTTCTGTTGTTTTAGCATCATACGTTTTTCCTTTTACATAAGTTAATTTCTCAGGCTTGATCTCTTCATTTAATTCAAACTGATAAATATCCAAACCGCCAAATCCTCCTTCTCTGTCGCTAGCTAAATAAGCTAGATGACCAGCAGGATCAACCAACAAACTAGTCTCATCTTGAAATGTATTAATAGGATAACCAAAATTCACCGGTGTTCCCCAACTTCCATCCTTCTGACGTTTGCTCATGTACAGATCTTGTCCGCCCATACCCGGATGACCGTCACTGCTAAAATACAATGTTTGATTATCTGCGTGAATGAAAACAGCTTCTTCATTCATTGGTGTATTAATTACATCAGATAATTTCTGAGGAACCGAAAATTTTCCATCCTCGCCAAAAACACTGGTGTAAATATTTGGATCTTTAATATCACCACCTCTTCCAATAACTCCTCTAATGAAATATAACGTTTTACCATCGCTCGAAAAAGAAGGTTGTGTTTCCCAGTTCACTGTATTAATGGGAGGCCCTACGTTTACAGGTTTTGTCCATTTCCCATTTTGTTTTTGAG
>JANYCL010000473.1 GCA_025360355.1 Sphingobacteriaceae bacterium | reverse complement strand
CAACTCTTGTGTTTGGCTCGTACACTTTAACTTGTACAGGTTCTCAAAATACATTTATTGCCAAATATGATGTGAATGGAAATGTGGTTTGGGCAAAAGAAGGCATCGGTTCCGGTAATTATTCAGGATATGGCATTTGTTCTAATGCCAATTATGTTTATGTTTCTGGTGGGTTCGATACCCCAATTACATTTGGTACATATACTTTGACGCCTGCAACAAGTATGGGAGACCCAATGTTCATTACAAGCTATGATTTTAATGGTAACACTACATACGCCACATTCCTTGAAAGCGGAGGCGATGACCGAAATGGAATCTGTGCCGATAACTTTTGTAATGTATATATTTCCGGTGATTTTTTATCCACTGCATTTGTTGTCGGCACAACAACATTATCAACTAATTATGAAGGTATTTTTACAGCCAAACTTTCTCTTAATTGTCCATTAAACGTAACGCAATTATCTTTAGAAAATAACAAAATATTAATTTTTCCCAACCCCAACAACGGCTATTTCAAATTACAAATAGAAAATGAAATTGAAAACGGAGAATTGGTTTTAGTTAATTCGCTCGGACAAAAAGTTCATGAGCAAAAAATATTAAAAGGAGAAAATAATATTAATACTCAAAACCTGGCAAAAGGTATTTATAGTTATTTACTTCTTCAGAATAAGGAACAAATTGGTAGCGGCAAGCTGTCAATAGAGTAATTTATTTAAAATCGTAAATTTCAAAACCTTTAATGCTTGAAGAAAATCAAACATTTTTAATTTTACAAATTAATTCCGCTTTTAAAGGTGTTGAACTTGATGGTGGTATTGGATTAAGCGAAGCTACAGCTATTGATGATTATAAGGATCAGCAATTCCGTGATGAATGTAAAATAAATGACGAAAAATTTCATTGGGATCAGATCTCTTCATCCTTACTAAATGAACATTATACTAGTTTAAGTTTTTTTGATGCAAAAGGCATGCGTTTTCATTTACCGGCATTTATGATCGCTGAAATTAAAGGCGAATACAGGTTTGGAATGTCCTTTTCACTGACTCATCTTTCGGATTATACAAGATCTCAGTTTAAGCTTTTAAACGAAAAACAAAGAGAAGTTGTTAAGCTCTTTTTGGAATATCTTTTAATGGATTCTAACTACGAATTTGAAAAACCAACGATAGAAAGAGCAATTGAAAACTATTGGTCAACTGCTTTAAAATAAGCAACCGATCGGTTATAGGGAACTTTGTTTATTCGTTTTTTTTTGCTATCTTTAATATAACCAAAAACTAATCCTATGAAAAAAATCTACTTAATTATCATATCAGCAGTTGTTGCATTTCAGGTAAATGCGCAATGTCCAAGTTCATGTTCGTTCGTAGCATCAGCAACAGGAGTTGGAACAGGAACGGGTGTTACAGTTCCAAAACCTTCAGGTATATCGCCAGGAGATCTAATGATCGCTGCCATTCATGATGGTTGGTGTAATTCAGGAAGCACTATTGTTGCACCTGCAGGTTGGACAAATATTTATCAAACCAGCAATACAGGAACTGGATGCGGCACAAGTAACACAACAAGACAACTCGCAACTTTTTATAAAGTAGTTGGTGCAGCAGAGCCGTTAAATTATACTTTCACCGGAACATCAAGTCAGTATTATGTTGGAGGAATCGCGGCTTATTCAGGAATTAATACATTAACACCAATTAATGTTGGGAGTAATAAAGGCAGTCAGGATGATTGTACAAATATTATAACTAATAGCGTAACAACAACCGCTGCCTGCACACGGTTAGTTGCTATTTTCTTTTGCAGTGTTAATAGCAGTAAAACAAATATTGTTCCTCAGCCATCGTTAACCGAACGTTTTGATGTAAGCACAACAGGAAATCATCCTTGGGGTAATGAAAATTTAGAACTTTCAGATGAGCCAATGACCGTTGCAGGACCAACAGGAATTAAAACAGCATCGTTATCAACTTGCAGTGGTACAGGATGGGTTACCGGTGCGCAATTATTAGCGTTAACATGCGCTACAACAACTTCTATCCATAACAATTCATTAGCAGGATCAAGTCAAGTAATTCCAAATCCATCAACAGGTGTATTTGAGATCTCATTGAGAGAAGAACTCCTACACCCCGCTACGATGCAAATTACAGATTGCATTGGAAGAATTGTGAAGTCAGGAGAAATTACTGAAAAGAAAACTGCAGTTGATATTTCTACTGAACCTAAAGGAATTTACTTCCTTAAAGTAATTTCAACTGAAGGAACTATTATTCAGAAAATTATTGTTGAGTAAGTCGTTTTCTTATTGATGGCAACTTTTTATCAAAATTCTTGGCTTCATCAATAAGAAAATGTTAAAATCCTGTCTCCTTTCTCAATTTCCTATTAGGATTCTATCTCTATTTTTGGTAATTTTGAGAATAAGGAATGAAAAAGATACTATACCTTTTACCGCTTGTATTTTTTTTAGGTTGTCAGAAAAAACAACAGGACATTCCGCATGGCACAAGCACGCATTACTCACAAACAATATCGTCTTTAAATTCGAACGGTCCGTTTTCATTTACAAGTATTGATATTAATCCTAACCCTGTGCAAAAAGGTAACGTTGCAAAAGTTACAGCCAATGCAACCGGGAAAAACCTAAGTTTTAAATGGTCAACACCACACGGCGATATTTTCGGTACGGGTTCTACAGTTTATTATAGTGATTCATGTATTGGAACTTATCAGATCACCTGTACAGTTTCCGACGGAACCAATTCTGTTACTATTACAGTTAACATAACTATAGTAGATTAATTTGAAAAGGTTTGGCTTTATATCAGCTTTTATTTTTTTCCTTAATTCATTTACATTTTCTCAATGCTGCACCTCGGGATGTTGCGCGCCGGGTACTGCAAATTTTGGCGTGCTTGAAAAAGGTGATCTCCTGATGTTTTCGTTTTTTAAAAGAAATTATTCCGATAAATATTATCAGGGAGATCGTCCAAGTAATTTTTCTTATCTCATCAATGATTATGCTGATTACGCAGGTTTAAATCTTTCTTACGGAATAACAGATAAACTAACCGTTCAGCTAACTTTTGGTTATTTCACTGCTAAAGTTGAGAATTTCGATCTTCCGGTTGTTGGTCAGCAGCAATTCTCCGCTCAGGGTATTGCTGATGGAGAATTTTTTCTGAAATACAATTTTTTTAATTCTAAAAATAAAATTTTTAGTTTTACTGCTTCAGGCGGTGCAAGATTTCCAACCGGACAATACAAACAGATCAATGGAAATGTTGAATTACCGCGCGATGTTCAACCGGGTTCAGGTGCTTATTCGGGAATTTTTATTTTATACACACAAATAAAACCCTTCAAAAATAAAGACCGATCATTTCTTGTTAATTCACGCACCGATCTTAATGGCGCAAATTCGGAAGGTTTTCAATATGGTTCCGCAAATACAAACAGTATTGGTTATTTAATTAAAATTGACAAAACATTTTCTTTAATTGCCATGGTACGAAATGAAAATAAAGATTGTGATTATATACATCATAAAGGAATGTTCTCAAGCAGTTCATGTCGTTTTTTTGTAAGTCCGGGTCTTTCACTCAGCTTGAAAAATAGTTTATCATTTTCATTGTATGGCGATGTTCCGGTTTATCAAAATTATACCGGCACGCAATTAGCTTCTAAATATGCATTCAGTTTTGCAGTAAGTAAGGTATTTGAGTTACACAAAAAACACGAGGAGATTCCGGCTCAATGAAAATTATAAAGGCATATTTTTTATTATTGTGGTTCTTGCCACTATTTTATTTCGCGCAAAATAAAAATGGTACCGGGCATTCTCCTCAAAACCTTCCGCCTGATGTACATTTTTCGTGGAACCATAGTTGCGCAGGCGATACAACCTGTTTTACTAACCAAACACAAATGGGAAATACTTACACGTGGACCGTTGTAGGAGGTCCGGGTCATCCGCACACTTTATATACAACCAACGACACCAACATGTGTTATTTTTTTTCCATGCCGGGCATATACACTGTGAGTTTGCATGCTTATAATAACCATGATGTAACCCTCGACGAGGTAATTACAATTGATACAATAACCAAAGCGGATTTTGAATTTATACGGTGTGCTGATATTTTTGCGAATCATTCTTTTTGTGCAACATCTTTTCATTGGGATTTCGGAGATGGAAATACATCCGCTTTATTTACACCGATCCATCAGTATGCTGATACAGGACATTATACTGTAACGCTTATATCTTACAACGGAACCAAATCTGATACAATAACTAAACAGATCTTTGTAGATGTACCGAGTTTCGCAAATGCTTTATTTACTTACATAACTTCATACGATACAGTTTTTGTGCATGCAAACTTTTCGGGTTACTCTGCAAATTATTACTGGAATTTTAATGATCCGGTGAATCCGCTCACAAGCTTGGGTACCGGAAGAGATACTTTGCATATTTATTCAGATTCAACTGCAAAATATGATATTAGTTTAACGGTAGTGAATTTATGCGGACCAAAATTTTCAAGCGACAGTGCCCAGGTAATATCTTTAAAATTACCGTCGGCTTTATCTTTTACTTCCAACCTTGCGATCATTCCGAATCCTGTGGAGAACGGAGAACTAAATGTTTTTTATAATTCTTTAATAACAGGAGATTTTTTAGTCACGGTTTATGATCCTCTAGGAAGAATTATTGTTCAGGAATATTTCACTTTCTTACCGGGAATAAATGGATTTAAAATTCCGACACCGAACTTTCTTTCAGGAGTGTATGTCCTATCATTGCTTTCGCAAAACAATTACACAAGAAGAAAATTCATCATTAAATAAGTTATCGCGCCCACCTTATGATACACTTCGATAATAGTATGGCTTTACTGCCAGGAAAATTATCATGCCAATGCGATTTGAAATAAAAGAAAAAAGCTTTTGTTCCCAAATTTGTAATACCGCAAGCATCGTACCATTGTTTTGCAAGAATAATTTGCATTGTAGTTTCAGGAATGAATTTTAATTTTTGGTTTTGATCATACAACTCGTCAAACCAAACCGATAATGCGGCCAAGTCGGTTAAGGATGAAATGATCTGTGAATTTCCTAATAAACAATGCACGCGCAATTCACGGTCAGTAAATTTAAAACCAATTTTCTCAAGCAAACGTTTCCTTACTTTATTTCCATTTTCAATTTGTTCGCCGCGGTATTTTAAACTTACCTGCGATGCGTGAATTCTATATTTCAATAAGGTTTCAGGAACATCCGCAAAAGAATTCTTAAAAATTAGTCTGCTCCATAATTCATAATCCTCAACATGTTTGAATTCAGAATTAAAATATGGCGTCTCTGCTTTTAAAACTGAGTTGCGGATAATTAATCCGGGATGCACTACTGAACTATTGAACAACATCCATCCGGAAATTAAATCGTGTGTATGATGTGACTTAAGCGGAATCTGTTTTCCTTTTCCAAAATGAATGTAATCGCAGCCGCAAACCCCTACTCCTTTATTATTCTCCATGAACTCAACCTGCTTTTTAATCCGGTCCCTCATACTGATATCATCGGCATCCATTCTTAAAATATATTCACCCTTACATATGTCAATTCCTTTGTTTAGTGTTGCGATCAAACCAAGATTAGAATCGTTTTTGTAATATTTTATTTTATCCGTCTTGAAAGAAATAATTTGTCCTTCCGAAGAATCAATTGAACCATCATTAATAATAATGAATTCGAAATTTTGATAGGATTGATCTAAAATGCTTGCTATAGCTTCTTTCACAAAAGCTTCAGCATTATAAACAGGCATTAAAACCGAAACAAGCGGTGAACTCATATATTAAAGGTCTCGACTACGCTCGACCTGACATTAAGCTTCTACTTCAGTAACAATACTTGGGAAGATGCGCACGTTGCCACTATCTTCTTTACGGAATTGGTATGTATAACGGTAATGACTTTCCAAACCACTCTTGTTTGGCAGACCATTGATCATCATAATATTTCTGTTCTTCGCGAATTTTAATAGTTCACGTAAGTAATGCGCTGAGATCTGACCAACTTCATCAATAATACAATGTACTTTAAAGTCGGTGCTGCTTCTATGTGAAGATTCTTTAATGAATACATGTAATAAAGTGATGTAGATAATAGCTTTCACTAAAATATCTGTTCCTGTACTTCCGATGCTGTCAATTTTATGTGTCCAACCTGTTTCGTTCATTCCTTCCTTAATATTGAACTTCAACTCGAACAGATCTTGTAAACGAATTTCTTCCTGGTCTTGATCTTTAATAGCTGAACGTAATTGCTCCAGTAATCTAACTGCACGAGTACTGATCTCGCGTTTAGAACCGGTTGCAAAATCCGTATTGAATAAACCTTCGTTGTAAACCAAACCATGTTCTTCACGGAATTCTTCAACCTTTTTAAGAAGTTTGTAAACTTTATTATCAGATTCCTCGATCTTGATCTTAATGAATTCAATTAATTTACTTTCTTCAAACTCTGCTTTCTTAAAATCTTCTGCAATTAATGTAATGATGTGCTGAATTTTATCTTTTTGACCGCTAAGTTCTTTTACTTTAGTCGCGATACTATCCGTTACTAAACCAATTTGTGTTGCAGTTTCTGCCAACGACATTTCGATCTTATTTTCATTAATGAACGAGCGTAAGTTCTGAGCAAAGCGTTCGTATTCGCCTTGTGTTGCGTCGTTACGGATAATAAAGTTAAAGTGATTATCGAATCTGAACTTACCGGCATATTCATTTACATAACGCTGGAAAGCTCCGTACTCTTCAT
>JANYCL010000458.1 GCA_025360355.1 Sphingobacteriaceae bacterium | reverse complement strand
TATTCTGCTGTTAAAGTTGGAAGCGTTTCAAAAAAGAAAGAAAAGAAAATTGAGTTTATTTAGAAATTACTCGTCATCTGCTCTTTCAATAACCAAACTCTTGCACACATAATGATTTATTGCATCTCTGAATGCTTTTTTATGTGATGGCTTTATACCGAATAATGAAATCATTTCTTCATCATCATCATTATAAATAATTTTAAATCCTTTGCCATTTACTTCCGACACACTTTTTATATCAATAAAATACCAATATTTATTGCTAAGTACTGAGCGCTTCATTTCAAATTTATCTTCGTAAATAATAGCATACGGATTTAAGATCAACCACAAAGTCAGAAAAAAGAAAATCAATAATGGCACACCATAAATAATTGTCATTGGACTAACCTCCACATAACTTTTATACACCATATAGGCGAAAAAAGCTGTAATTGTTAAAAATACAAGGGTAAATAGCCAATTTCTCTCGAAATACTGTAATTGAATGTCTTCTTTTATCTTTCTCACATCGCAAAGTTAAAAATTATAATTCTTTAACGGGGTGCTTCAGCTTTCTTTTTTTATACTTGTGTATTGCTTTTATGGAGTTTTTTTGATATTTATGTAACTTGTTAGCCATTTAAGCGTAATATAGAATAAGAAAACCCCTGGAACCCTGAATTGATGCGGACTTTAAGACATATCACATTTTTAGCCCTAAGTGTTTTTTTAGGCTTTGGAGCTAAAGCACAATCGGAAATGATCGATGATCCTATTGCCGCTATGCTTGATAGTTTAGCAAATCAGAAAGTTTTGGAGGTTACATTTTCTAAACCTGCGTTTCCAAAAAATAATAAATATCATTTTGAAGCAGACAGCGTTCCGCGTTACGATGATTATACATTTGAAGCACGTCTCGCAAAATTAGATGCAGTATCTCCGTTTGATCTTGTTTACAATTCACACGTAAAAGGATTTATTGATCTGTATACCGTTCGTCGTCGTTCATTAGTGAGCAGAATGATGGGATTATCACAATTATATTATCCAATGTTTGAGGAAATTCTCGACCGTTATAATATTCCGCTCGAGTTAAAACATTTGGCAGTAATTGAATCAGCTCTCAATCCAACTGCGAAATCAAAAGCCGGTGCGCAAGGCTTGTGGCAATTCATGTATCCTACAGGTAAATTATATGGTTTAACTGTTACGTCTTATATTGATGAACGCAGCGATCCATACAAAGAAACAATTGCAGCAGCAGAATATTTAAAATCTCTCTATACAATATTTAATGATTGGCAAATGGTATTGGCAGCATACAATGCCGGACCGGGAACAATAAGCAAAGCAATCCGCAGAAGCGGCTGTAAAAAAACATATTGGGAGATCCGTCCTTTCTTGCAAAAAGAAACACAAGGTTATGTGCCTGCATTTATTGCAGCAAATTATGTAATGAATTATACTGCAGAGCATAATATTTACGCTGAAGTGCCACGCAAAACTTATTATGAAGTAGATACAGTTGTGGTGAAAGAGCCAATGAGTTTTTCTCAGATCGGAGCAGCGCTGGATGTTAGTGTTGACGAAATAAAATATTTTAATCCTCAATACCGTAAGGATATTATTCCTCCCGGCGGAAATGCGTTGTGTTTACAAAAAGATAAAATAGGAACTTTCTTAACTCACGAAACTGAAATTTACGCTGCAATTCATGCGCAGAATACTGAGAACGCAGGTTTAGCAAATACATCAGTAAAAGAAGTTGCTTTAACCCATGTGGTAAAAAGCGGACAACGATTAAGCGACATTGCGCGCAAGTACGGCGTTACAGTTTCTGATCTTAAAACCTGGAATTACATTGGCAGAAGAGGATTGAAGCCCGGGAAAAAATTAACGGTGTATGTAACAAAACCTACTGAAGGAAAACCGGAAAATATTGAAGCTAAAGCCGGAGAAACACAATTAGCAGCTAATAAAGATACAACTGATAATAAAAAATTAGCAGATAATGCAACACCAAAGAAAACAGTTGCAAAAACAAAACCGGTTGCAGTTACAGGAACAGAAGCTTATCACAACATTAAAGCAGGCGAAAGTTTATACATGCTTTCAGTAAAATACAAAGTGCCTTTAGATGAGATTCTAAAATTGAATGGCCTAAGCAAAAATTCTACACTAAGCATCGGACAAAACATTAAATTGCGATAGTTTTTAAGGGACAAAAAAAGACTTAAGGGACAAAAGAGATAGAAAAGATAAATACTTTATCCCTTTCATCTTTCAAGTCTCCACTTTCCCTTTAGTCCCTTTTACTTCTTTCTTTTTATAAGATCAATAATTAATTCAGGTGGTCTTCCTATTACGGCTTTGTAACCATCAATTACAATTGGACGTTCAATTAGTTCGGGATGTTCAATTAAAATTTGGATCCACTCTTCATCTTCAA
>JANYCL010000440.1 GCA_025360355.1 Sphingobacteriaceae bacterium | reverse complement strand
AATTATGTTTCTCCAATTCAGGAATCAAAAGAAGGTAGCGACAAAGATTATGATCTCGCACTTGAATTTTGTGTTAAGAATATTGATTGTATGGGTTTATGTGCAGGAACTCATAACGAAAAAAGCAGTTTGGTATTGGTTGATCTGATGAGTAAAAAAAATATTGCCACTAACGATAAACGTATTTATTTTTCCCAATTATTAGGCATGAGCGATCATATCAGTTATAATTTATCTCAAAATAATTATAATGTAGCTAAGTATGTTCCTTACGGACCGGTTAAAGAAGTACTCCCATATTTGATCCGCCGTGCACAGGAGAATACCAGTGTAAAAGGACAAACGGGTCGCGAGCTTTCGCTTATTATTAAAGAGAAAGAACGCCGTAAGGCAGCGAAATAAACAGGATTTCAACAACCATTCATTTCATTTTACAAAAATTGGCTATTTTATCTAAGGTAAATGATACTAATTTGTATAATAATCCGTTCTTAGTTAAAACCCCACCCAATGAAAAAAAACGACTGGCTACTCCTTGTTTCAGTTCTTGTTTACAGCTATTTATTTTATCAGCAATCGGCCGGAATAAATTTCCTACTTTTTAATATTGTTTTAGTTGGCTGTTTAATTGTTAAAGATCCTTTAAGTCTTAAAAATAAAAGCTGGCTTGCTGTTGCTGCAGGTTCAATTATTTCTTCGGCTTGTATTATGTATTATTCCAGTCCGCTTGCAATTGTTGCTAATATTTTGTCGCTGGGTATTTTGTCGGCGTTAAGTTTCTCTCCTAAAACTTCCATATTCACTTCTTTATTCATGACGCTTTGTTCGGTGGGTGCATCGTGTGTATTTATGTTCATTGATTGGGCGAAGAGAAGAAAAAAGAGCAAGACTGAAGAAAAAACAAAACGTCCGGTTTATGTAACTGTTCTGATGTTATTGTTTGTTGTTGTTATTACTATTTTATTTTTTGTGATGTATCAGTCGTCAAATCCTTTGTTCAAAGATTTTACTAAGAACATCAATCTCGATTTTATTTCATTCCCTTGGATCTTTTTTACGCTAAGTGGTTTGTTATTGTTGTATGGATTTTATTATAACCGTCATTTGGAATCGCTTACCAATTTTGATGAAAATGCGGATAACAATTTGAATGAAGATAAAGCTAACTCACCCGGTTTCCTGAATAAATTATTTAAGATGGATACCGAACATCTCACTGCTGTTATTTTATTAGTGGTTTTAAATTTAATGCTACTGGTGTTGAATTCGCTCGACATGGTCTATCTATGGGTGGATGGAACTTTACCTGAAGGAATGAAACATAAAGAGTTTGTTCACGATGGAGTAGGGGCTTTAATTACGTCTTTGATCTTAGCGATCATCATCATGCTTTATTATTTCAGAGGCAGATTAAATTACCATTCGAAAAATAAAACATTAAAAATGCTTGCTTATGTATGGATCGTGCAAAATATCTTCATGATCTTTTCTACGGCTTACCGTAACAACATGTATATTGAAGAATCCGGGATCAGTTACAAAAAAATAGGTTTGTATGTTTATTTAATGTTCTGCTTAATTGGTTTAGTAACTACTTATATTAAGATACATAAAAACAAAAGTAATATGTATTTAATAAGGGTAAATCCATGGTGTTATTATTTGTTTTTGGTATTAGGATGTTTGGTGAATTGGGATGTTATCATAACTGATTTCAACATCAATAAAGCACTCACGGAAAATAAAAAACTGGAAAAATATTATTTGGCTGACCTGAGTTTTAAAAATTTGCCACAGTTATTAGTATTGAATGATACAATAAAAAATTCCGATGATTACGAAGCGCGCGATTATTATTATGCTTTACGCGGAACTTATTTCAGCAGTTTCAAGATCGCTTTAGATAAAAAACTTTTTAATTTCATGAAGGATATGCAGAGCACAGATTGGCAATCGTGGTGCGCAGAAAAGTCGAGAGTGCATAATGAAATTCTTGCATTGAACGAGAAAAAATTGATCAAAAGAATGGATCTGAACTCGGAAAGTTATTTGCAATCCATTGAGCCGATCAAAGCTCTCACTAATTTGGAAAGCATTAGTCTGGATAATAATAATTTCACAAAATTAGATCAATTAGCATTTTTTCCGCATCTAAAAAGTATTTCGTTACGCTCCAATCAAATTGATTCTCTGGATAAATTACCTGTACTAACTGACTTGGAGGATCTGAAATTAGGAGAGAATCCAATTACCTCCGGATTATCAAAGATCAATAATACTCCAAATCTCAAAACACTTGAAATAGCAGGAACAGGGTTAAGCGACCTCAATAGTTTTTCAGAATTAAAAAAACTAGAAGTTTTAGATGTATCGAGAAATGCAATAACTGATTTTATTTCTTTGAATAAATTTCAAAATTTAAATACACTTAACATCAATACGACTTTCAGAGGGAAAATAGATTCATTTCCTACTCTTCCTTCTTTAACTAATTTGGATATCAGTTTCAATGAAATTTCATCAGGTAATTCTCAGGAAATATTCATAAAATTTAAAAATTGCGTTAATGTAAAAACATTAAGCGTTTCTAATAATACAATTGCAAATATCTATTCTTTAATGAATGATGGCCATGGAAATATTATTTTCCCGAACCTTGAATCAGTCCAATTACAAAATAATGGTATTTACGCTATTGCAGGAATTGGTGTGTATCAAAAGCTAAAAGAACTTTATTTATCGAACAATCAGATAAAAGATATAGAACCTATATTTAAATTAACGAATCTTGAAATCTTGAATCTTGATTATAATACGGTTCAAAAAATAGAAGGCATAGAGCAATTAAGAAAACTGCGCTATTTAAATTTAAGCGGCTGTGGTATCAGAACAGGTTTTTCCTCTCTGGGCTCTCTTACAAACTTAACCGACTTAAATGTTGCCGGCAATAATATTTCCAACTTAAAACCATTTGTTGCTATTAAAACTTTACGCTATTTGAATTTAACGGATAATAAAGTTAAAGACCTAAGCGGAATTGAGAATTTGGAAAATCTTGAAGAACTCTACATGACTGGAAATAATATTCAGGATATTACTCCTTTACTGAAATTAAAAAAATTAAAATCGGTTTACATGAACAAAATTAAGGAGGCTGATTTTAAAAAATTGCAAAAGGCTTTACCAAATTGTAAAATTGATGACAGCACTTATCATTCATCGGAATTAGCGTCGGCGACTGAACACGGAAATTAATTTTTCTCTTTCACCAATAGAATGTAAACAGCAAAGTGATCGCTGTAACCACCGGTATATTCTTCGCCTGAATAGGTTCTGAAAGTGTAACCTTTAAAATTTCCGAAATCACTTTTTACATAAGGTTTGTTATAAACAAATGCTTTATAAAATTCAAAAGTTTTATAACCATCAGGCAAGAGTGGTTTATTTAAAAGTGTTTGGTCAAATAAATTCCAAGAATCCTGCCACGCCAAAGTGCCAATTCCTTTTTTGTAAAGCGCTTCCATCGGATTAAAATAATGATCTTTTTTCGGATCATTAATATCGCCGTAAGTTTTAATATGCGTTTTTACACTTTCGTTGATAGGATCATCGTTAAGGTCTCCCAAAATTATTACTTTATTTTTCGGATCGAGTGAAGTAACAGAATCGGCAATGTGTCTTGCCATTTTTGCTGCAACAATTCTACCCGGACGGGATTTTAGTTCACCGCCGCTACGCGAAGGCCAGTGATTTACAATTATTGTGAGAGGTTCACCAAAATAAGAACCGCTTACCACTAATTGATCGCGCGTTTTGTGTGCAGTATCATAAGGAAGAATAATTCCGTAAGTAACAACTTTAGTAACTTTAAAATGTTTCGGATTATAAATTAAACCCGGATCAACACCCCTTGCATCCGGACCTTCCACTAAAATAGTTTGATAGCCTCTTGCTTTTAATTGAGGATCATTCACAAGATCTTCCAGACAATTTTTATTTTCTATTTCACACAAACCTAAGATTGACAAACCTTCAGGTGTGGCATCAGTAGCCATATCAGCAATGACTTTAGACAAGTGATTTATTTTTGTCCAATATCTGCTGCCGGTCCAGGTTTTTGTTCCACCGGGTAAAAATTCTTCATCAATTTTTTTGGGATCATTAAGTGTATCATATAAATTTTCCACATTCCAGAAACCAATAGCTGATACATAATAGTTTTTATCTTTTCTTAAAGTTTGTCCTGACAATAAGGAGGTAAGTAATACTAAAAGCGACAATAATTTTATTTTCATGATCTTTTTGAATCAGCGCCAAAAATAGTCAAATAAAATTAAGTCGGTGTTAAACCATAAATAATTGTAGAACCTCCGATGCGTTATGATAAGACTCGATAGTTTTAATAAAAACAAAACTGAATAGAGAATGGTTCTAACTATTTATTTATGGTTAAATCAGTTTAGATGCCGTTTTAGATTTGAATATTAATCTGTTTCTCTATTTTGTTAAAACAAAAACCTTGTTTTGTTTACAATTTGATAATAAGTGGATATTTTAATTTTTATATATTTGCCCGTTCTTAACAAGAAGTGATTATCCTTGAGGATATAAAGAGATTCCTTTTTATATTACCGAAGCCACTTTAAATTAATGTGTTAAAAGATAAGTAAAACAATGATCAAACGAATTTTAATTTTTAGTGCTTTTATTCTTTCTGTAAAAGGGTATTCACAAACCGATTCAACATCAACTGATCCCGTTAAGGATACCACAAACTTAAACAGTTTAAATCTTCCAATCTTCAGTACTTCGGGTGGTGACCTTGAAGGCGATCTGGAACAACAAGATGTTTCGTCTTTATTAATGTCGAGTCGTGATGTGTTTACACAATTTGCAAGTTTTCAATTTGGAGCAGCTCGTTACCGCATGCGTGGTTACATGGCCGAAAATCAATTGGTAATGATCAATGGCGTTAATGTAAATAATTTAGAAACCGGTTTTAGTTCTTGGAGCAATTGGGGCGGATTAAATGATGTAACACGTTTTGTAGAAAATCGTTTTGGGAACGTTGCTAACCGTATGAATTTTGGCGGACCGGGAGGTTATACGAACATTGATTCAAAAGCTTCATCATTTAAAAAAGGAACCCGTGTTTCTTATATGAGTGCGAATCGTATTTTTCAACACCGTGGTATGATAACGCATTCAACGGGAATGATGCAAAATGGATGGGCAATTACAGTATCAGCTTCAATTCGTCAGGGTGATGCGAAGAATGCTCCGAAAATGTATTCGCCCGGAACTTATTTTAATTCTTCTGCATTTTATGTTGCAATTGATAAACGTGTTAATGATAAACATTTATTAAGCTTCACCGGTTTCGGTGCTCCAATAGAACAAGGCCGCTCCAGTGCGGCTACAATGGAAACTTTTCAAGCAGCCGGATCTAATTATTATAATGATCTGTGGGGTTATCAGAATGGAAAAGTGCGAAATGCAGCCGTGAGTAAAACAAATAGACCAATGCTAATGCTAAGTCATATTTTTACTCCAACTAACGATACTAAATTAAGTACTACAGTTTATTTTAATTTCGGTAAATCAAGTTTGACAGGAATTAACTGGAACAACACTGCAGTTCCGCGTCCTGATTATTATAAATATTTACCAAGTTATTTTTATACGCCCGGCGACACTGTTAATGGTGACATAGCCACAAATAATTGGGCGAATGACATAAATACCAGTCAAATTAACTGGGATAAAATGATAGCTATGAATCAGGCGAATTTATGGACCGATCCCGCACAAGCAGGAAACATAAATACAACTGATACAAGGGCAAGATACATTGTAGAAAACAGAATCGAAGACCTAAAAAATTACGGATTCAATTCGGTTTTTAATAAACGTAAGAATAAAATGTTCTTGAGTTTAGGTGTTAATGGTAATATTTACAGAGATAGGAAATATAAAGTGATGGAAGATCTGTTAGGTGCAACATTTTGGATAGATGTAGATCAGTTTGCTGAGAACCTCGGCATTAATAGCACATTTGCTCAAAATAATATTGATAAACCAAATCAAAAGATTTATAAAGGCGATAAATTCGGGTATGATTATTCATTGAACATTAACAGAGGGGAAGTGTGGGGGCAGATGGAATACAGTTTAAAAAAATTAGATTATTATGTTGGTTTAACTTTATCTGATAATATGATCTGGAGAGAAGGTTATGTTGCCAATGGAAAATTCCCGACAGATAGTAAAGGAAAAAGTGAAACAAAGAATTTTTTTAATTATGGTGTTAAAGGAGGTTTGACTTATAAAATTTCCGGCCGTCATTATATTACAGCTAATGCTTCTTTTTTAACTCGTACACCTGAAGCTGCAAATATTTTTATTTCACCTCGGGTTCGTAACGACATTGTTCAGGGAGTTAAAAGCGAACAAGTTTTATCGGGCGATATAAATTATATTATCCGTTATCCGGGCTTAAAGATCCGTGCTACTTATTATTACACTCAAATTGATAATCAAACATGGGTACGAACATTCTGGCATGATGCTTATAGCAATAACGTTAATTTAATTATGCGTGGTGTTAATCAAACGCATCAAGGAATTGAGTTAGGGGTTGAAAAAACATTATTTATTTCTCATGTTATTCAGGGAGCTTTTGGGTATGGTAGTTTTGTTTATACTAACCGTCCGAAACTCGATGCATATCAGGATAACAACAATACAAGTTTATATACTGACAGAACAGTTTATTTAAAAAATTACAAAGTTGGCGGTACACCTCAATTGGTAGCGGGTTTAGGTTATAAATACAACGGAAAAAAAATGTGGTTTGCGGGATTGTCGGTAAATTATTTCGATCAGATATACATTGAACCGAATCCTGACAGAAGAACGGCTGAGGCAGTAGAAAAATATATTACTGCTAATAATGGTGTAAATACTTTAGTAACCGATCAGGAAAGATTACCTTCTTATTTTACTTTAAATCTTCAGGCAGGAAAATCTTTCAGAGTGATGAAAAAATATTATTTACGTTTTAACTTAACGGTGAATAATCTTTTAAATAGTCAAAAGATCAGAACAACAGGTTTCGAGCAATTGCGTTGGGACCAGGCAAACATCAGTACGTTTGATAATAAATATTACTATATGCAGGGCATTACCTACATGGGTGGTTTAAACTTTAGTTTTTAATATAAATTTTTAAATAAAATGAAAAAACTTATAATATTAATAATGGCCGTAAGCATTTCAATTGCTTTTAACAGTTGTAAGAAAAAATTGGATGCTGCTCCAATTGCGGACGAAACTAAGGGCCATGTGTATTCTGTTTCCGAACTCAAAGTTATTGCTAGTTGTACAAATTCTTGTGCGCATCGTTTTTCGACAGATGCTTATTTAATTGGGGTTGTTATAGCGGATGAATTAAGCGGTAATTTTTATAAAGAAATTTATTTACGTGATCGTTACAATACCGGTGGAATTCATTTAGCTATGAAAGCGTCTCATTGTAATTTTTTTATTGGTGATTCGGTGCATTTGAATTTAAAAAATTATGATGTGAATATTGATTCTCAAACTAACATGTTAGAAATTGATACAATTGATTTTGAAAAAGACATGGTAAAATTTGGAAGCGGCGCTAACCCGCAACCAATCGTTGTAGATATTTCATCAGCTAATTGGACTAATTATTTATGTGATCTTATTGTTATCAATGGAGCAGGATTTTTACCGGCAGATACAAATCAAATTTGGGCCGACCCAATTTCTCAAACTTCAATTAATAGAACGATTAAGGATTGCGCGGGAACACAATTGGTAGTTCGTACAAGTAATTATGCGTTATTCGCTCAGCAAAAAACACCGAAAGGTTTTGGTTCCATAATCGGAATTGCCCAAGCATACGGTTCAACAAATCAAATGGCAATCAGAAAACCTAGCGAAGTAAACATGAATGGTACACCTTGCATTTTGTATCATAAAAAAGATTTTGAAGATGTTTCAGTAACCAGCGGCGGATGGACACAACAATCAGTAACTGATCCATCGGTGACCTGGAATCCGAGTACTTTTAGCGGAAATTCTTTTGCAAAAATTTCTGGATATTATTCATCAGCAAATCATAATTCCGAAAATTGGTTAATATCGCCATCATTAAATTTGAGTGCCGGTGTTAATCCGATCTTAACCTTTATAACCATGGCTAAATTTACCGGGAATACTTTAGAGGTTTTAGTATCTACAAATTATACCACCGGTTTACCGAGTACTGCAACATGGGTGAATTTATCTGGTTTTGTTTTATCACCAAATAATCCTGGATCTTATGCAGTAACGGCTTCAGGTATAATTTCTTTAAGTTCGTTTAAAACTGCTAATACAAGAATCGCATTTAAATATACAAGCACAACTACAGCAGGAACAACTTATGAAGTTGATGATATTGTAATTAGAGAAAACTAATCTTAGACAAATTCAGTAACCAATAAAGAAATTACGACAATGAAAAAGATAAATATTTTAGCATTAAGTTTATTAGCAGGATCTCTTTTTTTAAGTTCTTGCAAAAAGAAATTTGATTTACCAACTAAAGCGGATATTCCCGTTACCGGTTATATTTCTATTGATTCTATTTATAAAAAATATGTAGATTATTATCAAATAGCAATGCCGGCACCTACAAAACTGTTTAAATTTAATACTGATATTAATTTAGAATGTACAGTTACTGCCGACGAATACAGCGGTAATATTTATAAAACGGTTTATGTTGAGGATGCAAATGGCAGTGCGCTTCAGGTAAAATTAATTGCTACAGGCGGTTTGTATGTTGGGGATAAGATCAGGATCAATTTGAATAATATTGTGCTGGATGATTACGGTCAAATGGTGCAATTGGATTCAGTTGATATTACTAAACATGTAGTAAAAATAAGTTCAGGTAATATTGTTACGCCAACTAAAATGACAATGACGCAAGCAAAAAGCATAGGCATTGGCGGCTTGCTAAAATATCAGGGAAGATTAATTACATTGGATACTTTAGAATTTTCTGATGGTGATAAAACCCAGCCTTACGCTGATGCTATTGGTAAATATAGCATTGATAGAACTCTATTAAGCGCAACAAGCAAGACTATCGATCTTAGAACTTCAGGCTACGCAAAATTTGCTTCCTACATTACACCTTGTGGTAAAGGAGCAATAACAGCAATTTTAACTGAATACAACGGATCGGCTCAATTAACTATACGTGATTATAATGAAGTAAAATTAAGTAGCGGATATTGTCCGCTTGTAATAAAAACATTCGACGATCAAAGTATTGCAAGTGGTGGTTGGTCAACTTACAATGTAATAGGAACCATACCTTATACAATTGGTACTTATAGTGGGCGTCTTTATGCTAATATTTCAAATTATATTTCGGGTACTAATTATTTATGCGAAACATGGATGATATCACCGGCATTAGATCTAACAACAGCAACTAATCCACGCTTATCTTTTGAAACTGCATATAAGTATACAGGACCAACTCTTGAGGTTTGGATTTCTACCAATTATAATTCGGGTGCACCGAGTACTGCAACCTGGACACAATTAACAGGAATGGCTTTATCATCCGGTAATTTTGCTTGGACGCCAAGCGGAACGGTTTCATTAAGTGCGTATATGTCGGCTAATACACGTGTTGCCTTTAAATATACAGGTACAGGAACAACGGGCTCCACTTGGGAAATTGACAATATTGCTATTTATGCAAATTAATTAGAGGCTAAATAACTATAAATCAGCACCAAAATTCTAATTGCAAAAAAATCACAAAAAGCGTCTTAATAGGGCGCTTTTTTATTCGAAATTGGGGTTACCTCAGGTAACACATTGGTATTAATTAATACATTTACAAACGAAAAACCATAACCATGAAAAAATTGAAATTCTTAGTAGTAGCCTTATTTTTAGGTCTAGCTGCAGTAAACATTACCTCTTGCGGTTCAGGAGAAAAAGAAAAAAACCCTTTAGCGGATAGTCTTGCTAACATTAACGGTGAATTAAACGGGAAATTATCAGAAAAAGAATTAGCAATACAGGAATTTGTTACAACCTTCAATGAAATTCAAAGTAATTTAAATGAAATTAAAGAAAAAGAAAAAATTGTTACAGCTTCATCAAAATCAGGTGATGTAAAAAGCAAAGAGGGTCAGATCAAAGAAGATATTCAGGCTATTTATGATCTAATGGGTAAAAACAAAAACCGGATTAATACATTAAGTAAAAAATTAAAAGCAAGTAAATCTCAAATTAGAGGATTAGAAGATATGATCGCTTCTTTACAAGCGCAGCTGGAATCGAAAGATGGCGAAATTACAGAGCTAAAAGGGATGATCGAAGCTTTAAATATTGAATTAAGCAATATCAATACCAATTATCAGGAATCCGAACAAGAAGTAGAAGCAAAAACCGAAAAATTAAATGCAGCTTTTTATGCGATCGGTACTGCTAAGGAATTAAAAGATAAAGGTGTTACTACAAAAGAAGGTGGCTTTATTGGTTTAGGTAAATCAACAAAAGTAAAAGACGACTTCAACAAAGAATATTTTACTAAAATTGATATTTCTACGGTTACAAGCATTCCTATCGGTGCTAAAAAAGTAAAAATTTTAAGTTCACATCCATCAAGTTCTTATAAATTGGTTGGTGAGAAACCTATTGAAAAATTAGAGATCCTGAATGCTGAAGAATTCTGGGGAACTTCTAAATATTTGGTTATAGTTATCGATTAATATTCCTCTCATTTAGGAGAGGACGATTCGCTTTGCGAA
>JANYCL010000417.1 GCA_025360355.1 Sphingobacteriaceae bacterium | reverse complement strand
TTTATGAATGAGTTTAGCAGTGTCAATAACACTCAACTCTTCGTCATTACCAATATTAATAATTTCTCCAACAGCTTTTTCATTGTCAATTGCTAAAGAAGTTCCTGCAACAAGATCAGTAACAAATCCCATTGAGCGGGTTTGTGATCCGTCACCATGAACTATAACTTCTTCATCATTTAAAATAGCACGCAAGAAAATAGGAACATGTCCGCCGCTCCAAGCAAAACTCGAACGCGGACTAAATCCTCCAAAAAATCTGATCACTACAACAGGCACACCAAAATCATGATAGTAAGCAAAACACATTTGTTCTCCGTATAATTTTGATACAGCATAACTCCAGCGCTTGATCATACTTGGTCCGAGTAAAAGATCACCGTCTTCATTCAAAGGAAGATCGGGTGACATACCATAAACATCACTTGTAGAAGCAAACACAACTTTACAGCCCCACATTTTTGCGACCTTCAAAATATTTTCAGTTCCTTCAGCGTTCACACTTAGAGTTGGATAAGAAATATCTTTTTCACCAATTTTTTTCACCGCGGCTAAATGCACAATGGTATCAACATCCTTCGCTAAAATTTTTAGCGTTTCGAAATCCAGAATATCAACTTTATAAAATTTAAAATTCGGATCACTCATGTTATGATCGATGTTTACAGTTTTCCCATAAGCTAAATTATCGATACCAATAACTTTGTATTTTTTCGCTAACAGATCATCCAACAAATGCGAACCGATCATTCCGGCAACACCGGTCATTAAAATTGTTTTTTGTGCCATAATTTTTTAGCTGACTTTTTGTTTAATTACTCCTAATTCTTTTCCTACTTTTTCAAAAGCTTTAATGGCTTTATCTAAATGTTCTTTTTCATGTGCTGCAGATAATTGAACGCGGATGCGCGCTTTATCTTTCGGAACTACAGGAAAGAAAAATCCGATCACATAAATCCCTTCTTCCAATAATTTGTTCGCAAATGTTTGTGATAATTTTGCATCATATAACATTACAGGTACAATTGCCGAATCACCTTCTTTTATTTCTAAACCAACTTCTTTTATTCCCTTCTTAAAATAATTTATGTTCCATTCTAATTTATCACGTAGTTCTGTTGTTTGACTTAAAAGATCAAACACCGCAATACTCGCACCAACAATACTTGGAGCTAATGAATTTGAAAATAAATACGGACGGGAACGTTGTCTGAGTAATTCAATAACTTCTTTTTTCCCTGTTGTAAAGCCACCCATTGCTCCGCCTAAAGCTTTTCCTAAAGTGCCGGTAATAATATCAACGCGCTTCATTACATTTTTTAATTCAACTGTTCCGCGACCGGTTTTCCCAATGAAACCTGTAGCATGACTTTCATCAACCATTACAAGCGCATTATATTTATCAGCGAGATCACAAATTTTATCAAGAGGCGCAACATAACCATCCATACTGAAAACACCATCCGTTACAATTATTCTATAACGTTGTGCTTGCGCTTTTTTTAATTGCTCTTCGAGATCGGCCATGTCGCTATTTTTGTAACGATAACGTTGCGCTTTACATAAACGCACGCCGTCAATAATTGAAGCGTGATTTAATTCGTCAGATATAATTGCATCTTCTTCACCAAACAAAGGTTCAAACATTCCTCCATTCGCATCAAAACATGCGGCGTATAAAATGGTGTCTTCTTGTCCGAGAAATGTTGCAATTTTTTGTTCTAATGTTTTGTGAATATCCTGCGTACCACAAATAAAACGTACGCTGCTCATGCCGTAGCCGTGACTATCTAAAGTTTTTTTTGCACCTTCAATAACTTTTGGGTGAGATGATAATCCTAAATAATTATTCGCACAAAAAATAATTACTTCTTTGCCATTTACTTTTACAACCGCATTTTGCGGGGTAGTAATAACACGTTCGCGCTTAAATATACCGTTCGATTCGATCTCATTAAGCTGAGTTTGTAAATGATCTTTAAATGCTCCGTACATGACCTAAAAATTTTCCTAAAAATACTAAAAAATACGGTTAAAATAAGAGAGAAATGAAGGGATTTTGGGAGATAAAATTGAATATATTTGTCGGCAATATGAGTAATTATTTTATAGCAGGAATACAACAAGTGGGAATTGGAGTTCCCAATGTACACGAGGCATTTAAGTGGTATCGCCAGCATTTTGGAATGGATATTCCCATTTTTGAAGAGGCTGCCGAGGCTAAATTAATGCTTCCTTATACAGGAGGAAAACCTCATAGTCGTCATGCTATTTTAGCCATTAATCTTAAAGGCGGAGGCGGTTTCGAGATCTGGCAATATACCAGTCGTACGCCTCAGCCTGCAACTTTTCAGACGAATTTGGGTGATCTCGGACTTTTTGTTGCGAAGATCAAGAGCGAAAATGTTCAAGTCAGTTTTGATTTTTTAAAGGGAAAAGGTGTGACGATGATTTCTGATGTTGTTACAAGTCCTGATGGTGGAAACCATTTTTTCATAAAAGATCTTTACGGTAATATTTTTGAAATTGTAGAAGGAAAAGATTGGTTCACGAAAGGTGTAAAAACAACTGGTGGTCCGGTAGGAATGATAATTGGTGTAAGTGATATTGAAAGATCGAAGAAATTTTATGCAGAAATTTTGGGTTACGATAAAATAATTTATGATAAAGAAGGAGAATTTGATGACTTTAAAAAACTCCCAGGTGGAAATGTAAAATGTCGTCGTGTTTTACTAACTCATACAAAACCACGCACGGCAAGTTTTGCGCAAATGTTTGGTTCGAGTTATATTGAATTAGTTCAAGTAAATAATTACACACCACGCAAAATTTTTGAGAACCGTTATTGGGGAGATCTTGGTTTTATTCATTTGTGTTTTGATATTAGGAACATGCAGGCTTTAAAAGAAACTTGCGAAAAAGCCGGACATCCATTTACAGTTGACGGCGGCTCAGGTTTTGAGATGGGTGAGGCTGCAGGTCATTTTACTTATATTGAAGATCCTGATGGAACACTAATAGAATTTGTTGAAACTAAAAAAATCCCCATCATGAAAAAATGGGGATGGTATCTTGATCTGCGTAAACGCTCACCGGAAAAACCTGTTCCTGCATGGATGCTTAAGACTTTAAAGATGAATAGAGTTAAAGACTAAACTAAAATCTAAATACTGAACATAAAAAACCCCCGATACTTACTTCGGGGGTTTCTTTTGCGATTTTAGTACTAACATGAAATCATCTTTCGATGATCCCGCATGGCCAAACTCTACAATTATAGCCACACGAATAAACCGTTGTAAAGTACGGACATTTTTTAGAGCTTTTTTTCACCCTTTCTGGGTGAACTTTTATAAAGTCATTGTAAAAGTATCACCCAGAAAGGGGTATTTTTAAAGATAAATATTAATTCTATCTTGTGTAAAATTACAAACACTCCCAAATGAAAAACAGACTTGCAGCCGGAATTTTAACCGTAATAATGTTGGCTTGTACCGGCACCAAAAAAACACAAAC
>JANYCL010000361.1 GCA_025360355.1 Sphingobacteriaceae bacterium | reverse complement strand
AACAATTAACGCAAAACGACGAGCAATTATTTTTTCTCGAACATTTTCAATCCTTCATGCGTCTCGCATTAAAATTTGATGGCGGTCAGGCTTTGCAGTGGGTTGATCAAAATGCTTCGAACGGAAGAGAAAAACACAAACAGTTCTTGCATTATTCGTTGGAGATCTTCCGCGATAGCTTGATGTATAATTTTGGTTCCCGTGATCTTGTTCGTCTGAACGGACACGAAAGAAAGTTTCTTGAAAAATTCGCGCCTTTTGTTTCCCAAAAAAATTATGAGAAATTAGTTGAAGAATTTAATTCCTCTTATTATTATGTTGAACGAAACGCCAATCCTAAAATTTTATTCATGGATCTGCTTCTTAAAACAAACGAATTAATTAATTTAAAATAAAATGAGAAAGATTTACATAACGACCTTGTTTTTATTGAGCTTCGCGTTTTCATTCGCCCAGTTTAATTTAGGGGGATTGAAAGATAAGATAAAAGACAAAACCGACAATGTTGTCGCCAACAATTTAAAAAATCAAGGTAAGCATGAGATGCAGGCGTCGATGGATAAATCGCGCAAAGAATTTGACGAAAGTAATTTTAATTACGCTATTTCATTTATTGATAACAGCGGTACTTTTGAAAATGCTGAAAAAGGAAGCTCGGTCGGAAAAACAATTTCTAACGCAAAAACATTTTATAACGGAAATGATATTTCTGCCGATGACAAAGCATACATGAGCAATCATAATGGCGAAATGTTCATGGCTACCAATAAATATCATTTAGCCGAGGGAAGTTTTAAGCAAGCTAAATTCTTTTACGAAAAAAACGGAACCAAAAGCGGCTTAAATTATTCACAGGTAATTAGCAATTTAGGTTTGTTGTATCAGGCTAACGGTCGTTATACCAAGGCAAAGCCACTCGATGAGCAGGCCATTGATCTTCGCAAAGACGAAAGCAATAAGAATATGTATGCTGTTTCCCTAAACAACAAAGGAGTTTTATTAAAAGACATGGGAGATTACACCCAGGCAGAAAAATATCTGAATGATGCTCTTTCCGTTCTGAAAGAAGCAAATGATGATCTTGGACAAGCTCTTGTAAATAATAATTTAGCAATGACGCACGCGGATATGGCAAAGTTAAGTGTAGCCGAAACCGATATGCAAAATTGCATGACGCTCGCTGCAAAAGTCTTAAAAGAAAATTCTGCCAATTACATTAAACTTCAAATTAATCAAGCTAATATTTTACGTTTGCAGAAAAAATATCCTGAAGCGGAAAAATTATATTTATCGGCTATCGCGATCAAAGAAAAAAAATTAGGCGCACATCCTGACCTTGCGCATTTAAAACGTGGACTTGCCGGTTTGTATATGGAAATGGGCAAAACTGCCGATGTAGAAAAATTATTATTAAGTGCTGTTGATATTGACAAGCGCAAACTAGGTGACTCCCATCCTTCAACTTTATCAGCAATGCAAGATCTCGGAAATTATTATCGCTACAGTAATAACAATCCAAAATCATTAGAATTATTAAAATCAGTTGTAGAAAAGAAAAAAACAATTTATGGCGAGAAACATCCGAATTATATTCAGTCGCTTGAAGACCTTGCTTTAACGCAATGGCAGAGCGGACTAATTGCCGATGCAAAAACAAATTATCAAATTGTAATTGACAACACACAGAATTACATCAATACTTTTTTTAGTTCATTGAACGATAATGAGAAAACATTATATTGGGAAAAAACAACTTCCTTACTTCACAGATATTATTCTTTTGTGGTTGCCAATTATACAAAAGAGCCGACACTGTTAACTTCATTATATAACACATTAGTAAATACAAAAGGGTTTTTATTGAACACATCGTCAAAGATCCGTAATGCAATCGCTAATAGCGGAGACGCAGAGCTACAATCAACATACAATAATTGGCTAGAGACGAAAGAGCAATTAAATACCGCTTATCAATTATCGAAAGAAGAATTAAAAGAAGAACATATTAACGTAGATAGTTTAGAAAGTAAAGCCAACGAATATGAAAGAGTGCTTTCGCAAAAAAGTGCTTTGTTCAACGAAAGTAAAACTGCAAGTGTTGTCAATTTTGAAAGTATTTCAAAAACTTTAGGCGCTGATGAAGCCGCAGTTGAAATTGTTGAGATCAACGAATACAATAACGGTTTTACAGGAAAAGCAAAATACATTGCTGTTGTTGTGAATAACTCAAAGGTTTCATTGGTTGAATTAGCTGATGCAGGATTAATAGAAGAAACCGTAAAAACATTCCGCGACAAAACCATTCACCGCAAGCCCGAAAACGAAGCGTATGCTATTGTATGGAAAAGTTTAGACGCACAATTAAATGGCGTGAAGAAATTATATTTATCGCTCGATGGTTTGTATCATCAGTTAAGCATTAATTCTTTGAAGGATATGAGCGGTGCTTATTTGATTGACAAATACACAATTTCCTTTTTAGGAAACACAAAAGACCTTGTGGATGTAAAACAAAATCTCGCAGCGGCAAAAAAACCTTCAAGCGCTTTTTTAATTGGCAATCCAACTTATGGCGCGAACGGAGTTATTGCACAATTACCGGGAACAGAAGCGGAAGTGCAAAATATTAAAAAGATTTTAAATGCGTCACAAGTTCAAAATACAGTTTTAATTGGTGCTGCTGCGACTGAATCGGCAGTGAAAAATATTAAGTCGCCAAGCATTTTACATATTGCAACGCACGGTTATTTTTTAGCCGACCTCAGCGAAGTGGAAGTAAATAAAGTTTTAGGCGTTGATGTTACGGTTGCAAAACAAAATCCATTATTGCGTAGCGGAGTTCTATTAGCGAATTGCGAAAATGTGTTTGATGAAAATTACCGCGGCACGAATGCTGATAACGGAATTCTTACCGCTTACGAAGCATTGAGTTTAAATTTAGATAAAACAGATCTTGTTGTATTAAGCGCTTGCGAAACCGGATTAGGAAGCGTGAAACAAGGTGAAGGCGTTTTTGGTTTACAGCGTTCGTTTTTAATTGCGGGTGCAAAATCTATCATCATGAGTTTATGGAGTGTAAGCGATGAAGCCACAATGGAATTAATGACTTTATTTTATAGCAACTATAGTAAAAGTGGCAACAAACAACAGGCCTTCGCTCTGGCGCAAAAGCAACTCAAAACAAAATACAAAGAACCCTTTTACTGGGCGGCTTTTGTGATGTTATCAAAATGATTTTTTACATTTATAGATCATGAACGCTAAAATAAGTCCGCTTCAGAGTCTGTTAACGTTAAACGGACTTGCCCTGCCTTTATTTTTGGTTATGGCGTTTGTAATGGGACTGCAAAATTGTTTTAGTCCGGATCTTGGTTTTCATCTCCGTTCTGCTCAATGGATCTTAGATCACAAAGCTTTTATTTATACTGATGAGTTTAGCTTTGGCTCGACAGGAAATAATTATTACGATCTTCAGTGGCTATATCAGCTTATTGTTTTCGCGTGTTATAAAATAGGACATGAACCTTTTCTTGTGATCTTAAATTCGCTATTACTGGTTTGTTCTTTTGTGTTAGTATGGTTGCGTTTTAAGCAAAAAATTTCTTCCGTTTTAAACATCAGCGCATTTACTATTCTCGCTATTTTTGGTGCGCAGGCTTTGTCGTTCGA
>JANYCL010000347.1 GCA_025360355.1 Sphingobacteriaceae bacterium | reverse complement strand
CAACTGCACATTCACCCATTTTTTTTCTGAGTTCAGGAGTTAATACACTTGATGGCGCTTCTTCAATAACTTTTTGGTGACGACGCTGAATGCTACATTCGCGTTCAAATAAATAAACACAATTGCCGTGGTTATCTGCTAAAACTTGTATTTCAATATGTCGCGGCAGACTTGCATATTTCTCAATAAAAACAGCACCATTTCCGAAAGCAGAAATTGCTTCGCTGATCGCCATTTTCATTTGTTCTTCCACTTCACTTTCTTTTTCAACTAAACGCATTCCTTTTCCGCCGCCGCCTGCACTTGCTTTTATTAAGAGTGGGAAACCAATTTCTTTAGCCAATTTAATTGCTTCTTTTGTATCGCTAATTGCTCCATCAGAACCTGGGATCATCGGAACATTATTTTTTTTAGCAGTTGCTTTCGCACTTAATTTATCTCCCATCATATCCATCGCTTCAGGACTCGGACCAATAAAAGTAATTCCTGCCTCGAGCACTTTACGGGCGAAACCTGCATTCTCGCTTAAGAAACCATATCCGGGATGAATACCATCTACTTTATTGGCTTTACAAATCTCTATGATCTTATCACCTAAAAGGTAAGATTGATTACTTGGTGGCGGACCTAATAAAAAAGCCTCATCAGCATAACGAACAAATGGTGCGTTACGGTCGGCTTCAGAATAAACGGCAACGGTTTTAATACCCATTTCCTTAGCGCTTCTCATTACGCGTAAGGCAATTTCACCGCGGTTTGCTATTAAAATTTTCTTCATAATACTGCTAAAATACCTTCCAAATATAACTAATACAGGGCTTAAATCACAAAGGTTTTATATCTTTTTCGCAAGTAATATGGCTCGGGAATAAAAATATGTTAAATCACTTACCGTAGTGGTAAATAATTTACCAAAATGGTAACTTTTTACTATATTTACAGTATAAATTAGTGGTGAATGAATATTTACAATAAGAGTTCTATAATTGAGGCTTATAAAAAGCACAAGAACTCCCGTTTGTCACTGGAAATTTGGCATGAAGAAGTTGGATCAAAAACATGGAAAACGCCTAACCAATTGAGGCAAGAGTATAGAGGGAATATAAGCATACTAAAAAGCGGACGGGTGGTATTTAATATAAAAGGGAACGATTACAGATTGGTTGCTGCTATTAATTATGAGAACGGATGGTTATTTATTAAATTCATAGGTACACATGAAGAATATGATAAAATAGATGCAAACACAATAGACTTATATAAACCAAAACGAAACTCTAAATAAAATAAAAATGGAAGTAGAAGTAATTAAAACAAAAACTCAGTATGAAAAAGCTTTGCAACGCTTTGAAGAAATATTTCATGCAAAGTCTAATACTAAAGAAGGAAAGGAAGCTCAGCTTCTAGCTCTTGTTATAAAAGATTACGATGACAAGCATTTCGTAATTAATTCACCGGATCCTGTTGAAGTGATAAAATACCGGATGGAGCAGATGAATCTCACCAAAACAGAGCTTGGTAAAATTTTGGGTCATGGTACACGTGTAAGCGTTATTCTTAACCGAGAGCGTAAATTAACTTTAGAGATGATCAGAAATCTTCATGCGAAGTTAAATATTCCCTTAGAATCTTTAATTCAAGCTTATTAAATACTGTAACTAATTCCGATATTTGCGTTATCTATACCAATGCTAAAAGAAATCTATATCTTCTTATTTATTGTCAGTTTTAGCTTTGGCTTTTCCCAAAAAAAAGATACTGTATTCACTTCTTTACCCACATTGGAAGCTCAAATAATGAATTTGCAGCATAAAGTTTTTGAATCTAAAAAAGAAGCTGATCGTTTTGAAGCTAATAAAGAATTTATAAAATTATGGTACGAAGCTTTACAGCAACCCACTTCCATGACCTATAACTTCGATAGCATTAAAGGCGTTTCCTGTTTGAAATCAAAAGATAAAAAATTCAGAATAATTACCTGGAATGTTTTTAAGAACGATGGACAACAGGCTTATTTTGGATTCATACAGGTGAATAACCGTAAGGTGGAAAAAAAGGGTTTATTTAAAAAAGAAGTGACCAACATTTACGAAGTTTTTCCATTAGCAGATAAGTCTGCCACTGTAAAATCTCCGGAAACTTATATTGGAGAACCTGATAAATGGTTTGGAATGTTGTATTATGATATTATTGATTGCGATGGTTATTATACTTTATTAGGCTGGGACGGCAATGATAATTTGATCCAAAAAAAATTCATTGATGTTTTATATTTTAAATCTGATGGACAAGTTGTTTTTGGAAAAGATGTTTTTAGAATTCCGAAAAAAAGTCCGAAACGAATCATGTTTCAATATTCGGCGGAAGTTTCTATGTCAGTAAAGTACAATGATAAGCGCGGACAAATTATTTTTAGTCATTTAGCACCAAAGGACGAAGGCTCAACTTTGGAAGGACAATATCAGTATTACGGACCTGATGGAAGTTTTGATGCTTATGAATTGAGTAAAGACCGC
>JANYCL010000299.1 GCA_025360355.1 Sphingobacteriaceae bacterium | reverse complement strand
GTGACAACCTGCTTTTTCTAGCATTTGTGCATCTTTTTCAATTGTTCTAGGGTAACGTTCCAGATCTGCTTTGTCGTTAAATTGAGTGGGGTTTACAAATATACTGGCAACTGTTATATCAGTACTTTTTAATGAGCTTTTAATTAGAGAAATATGACCCTGATGCAGAGCGCCCATAGTTGGTACAAAACCAATTTTCTTACCTTTTTGCCGGTATTGGTCAAGAATTTTACCTAATTCGATTTTAGAGCTAACTATTATCATTAAAAAAGCCTTAAAGCTACAATTTACTTTGAATTTACTTTGAAATATGGGATTTTTTTCATTACTTTTGTATATAATTAAAAACCCCTTCCACTATTTATGAAAAAGGCAAAAGTTCTTTTTGTGTCGCAAGAGATTACCCCTTATCTTGACGAGACATTTGTTGGTAAAATTTCGAGGAAATTGCCACAAGCAATACAAGAAAGAGGAAAAGAGATCAGAACATTTATGCCTAAGTACGGCTGTATCAACGAGCGCCGTCACCAATTGCATGAGGTTATCCGCCTTTCGGGAATGAATTTAGTGATCAATGATGTCGATCATCCACTGATCATTAAAGTAGCTTCTATCCCAAGTGCACGCATGCAGGTTTATTTTATCGATAACGAAGAGTTTTTCTCACGTAAATCAGTTCTAACTGATAAAACATCAGGTAAATTCTTTGATGATAACGATGAACGCGCTATGTTCTATGTACGTGGTGTTGTTGAGACTGTTAAAAAATTAGGCTGGGCTCCGGATGTTATTCATTGTCACGGTTGGTTCACGTCTTTAATGCCAATGTATATTAAAAAATATTATTCTGAAGATCCTTTGTTTGCTGAAACTAAATTGATCGTTTCAGTTTATGAAGATGAATTTACGAAAGCATTGAGCAAAAAATTAATTGATAAATTAGGTTTCGACGGCTTTGCTAAAAAAGACCTTAAACATATTGCTGAAGAGATCAGCTACATAAACTTTGTAAAACAATCTATAGAGTTTGCTGATGGTGTTATTCAAGGAAGCGAAAAAATTAATCCTGAATTAGATAAATTCATTAAAAAATCAGGAAAACCATTCTTAGCCTTTAAAAATGAAACCGAATACATGGATGCATGTAACGATTTTTACGATGTTGTGCTTGAAGAAGCGGTAAGCGCCTAAAAAATTAAACCCCCGTTAAAAGCGGGGGTTTTTGTTTGAACACAATTTTGTTCGAACAAAAACGTTGTATAAATAAAGCTAAATTCCATCCCCGGACTTTGTTGAACCAGCATTCTTTTGTTACTTTTGAACCACCCGAAAAAAATTGATCAGGTTTTTAAAATATATTTTTTGCATTGCGCTTATTGGAGCTTTGATTTGCTGTAAAAAACCGGCGACTCCAACTTTAGGAACAGATGTTCAGCCTGAAGGTGATGTTTTATTTTCAATTGTATCAGACACAACTACATTTCAAATTCACACTATAAGACATGATTCATCGCGTTCTTATAACGATTCATATAAATATTTAGGTTCTAATCAGGATCCGGTTTTCGGAAGAACCAACGCTAGTATCTTTACTAATATTTCATTACCAAATAGTGTTTCAAATATTTCTTTTGGCGATGATGCTGTTTTAGATTCGGCGGAATTAATTTTAACTTTTACTCAAAGTTTTGTTGGCGATAGTGCTACGCCTCTTTTATATGAGGTTCATCAATTAACACAGTTGTTAGATAGAGTTACTCCTTATTACATGCATAACAACGCTCAATATAGCAGTAGTTTACTTTGTAGCGCGGTAAGGAGAACAACTCTTACCGGAGGTTTTTACACTATACATTTACCTTTAAACAGCGCCTATGCATCGGCCATGATCACAAACCCACAGTATTTAGTTGATAATACTACATTTCAAAATACATACAGAGGTTTTTACATCACTACAAAAAACACCAATAATTTAGTGCCAAATGTAAAAGAAGGCGCATTAATGAAAATGGATCTGGATAATCCTGTTTCGGGAGTGTATATGTATTATCATAACGGCGGATTCTCGTCATCAAAAGTTCCAAAAACTTACATATTTCCATTTAAGGGTGATAATTCCGCACGGTTTAATAATGTAACATACGATTATCACTCCGGCGGAAATAATTTATTGGTATCTCAACTCGATAAGCTTGATACAACACTTGGCAAACAAGATCTTTTTCTTAAAGGTTTAGCCGGCACAAAAAACATTATTCGTTTTCCTTTCCTTAAAAATTATTCCGATTCATGTCCAATTGCAGTGAACCGCGCTGAAATGGTGTTTAGAGTTGACGAGAGTTTTCTTTCTACAACAGGAAACTATGAACCACCGTTAAAAATTTCGTTAGTTGCAGTGGATGCTGCAGGAAAAGAAATTTTCATTAAAGATCAATTTTATGGAACCGATTTAATTCGTTTTGGCGGCAGTTATGATCCGGTAAACAAATATTATATTTTTAATATAGCGCGGCATGTGCAGGATATCATGTCCGGTAAACTTGCCAATTATGGTTTTTATTTAGTATTAGCTGATCCGAGCCCAAGTTATGTTGCCCGCCGTGATGATAAAGCAGAACGCGTGGTTTTTGGAGGAATTAACAACGCACTTTACAAACCTACTTTCAGGTTAACTTATATCCGTTTTCCTTACGATAAATAAAATATGTGCGGCATTCTGGCATATTTTAACCGCAATGGCATTTCAGAAAAAGAATTAAAACAATCTCTACTATCCTTACAAAAAATAAAACACCGTGGTCCGGATGGAGAAGGTGTTGTACTAATAAATACTAAAACAGGTGAGTTCCATAATTTAATTACCTCAGAAACACCGAATGCCGATCTCGAAAATAAAATTACATTAAACGAAACAAACGGATTAGATTTTGATCTAATTCTTGGGCACCGCCGTTTAAGTATCATTGATGTGAGTACTAACGGTCACCAGCCAATGTATCATCCAAACAAAAACTGGATAATTTTTAACGGCGAAATTTATAATTATATTGAGCTAAGGGACGAACTTAAAAAAGAAGGACACACCTTTAAAACAGGCTCTGATACAGAAGTAATTCATGCAGCCTACCAACACTGGGGGAGCAAATGCATCAAAAAATTTAATGGCATGTTCTCCATTGTTTTGTTTGATGCTAAAAATAAAACAGTATTTGTTGCAAATGATAGATTTGGAGTTAAGCCTTTGTATTATATTAATGATGCAAGTAGATTAATACTTGTCTCTGAGATCAAGCAAGTTAAAGAGTTTGATTTCAGTTTAACCTTAAATGATCCTGCCATTCAGGTTTTTCTTCAAAATCAGTACATGGATTATGATGAACAAACTTTTTATAATGAAGTCAAACGTTTTAAACCATCATGTTTTTTAACTATTGATCTTAACAGAAGCTCGGCTGTAAGCGAAGAAAGCTATTATGAAATTGGTAAAACAAATCCTGTAATAGGGGATAAGCCTGTTGAAGAATTTTCTTCATTATTAGAAAGCGCCGTAAAATTACGTTTACGCAGCGATGTTCCTGTAGGTTTTGCAAGTTCTGGCGGACTCGATTCCAGCTCTATTTTATACACAGCTCACAAATTATTAAGTAAAGAAGATCTGCATCAAAATATTTCTACTTTCTCAGCTATTTTCCCCGGAATGGAAGGTGATGAATCGGAATTTATTAAGATGATAGAAAAAGATCTAAAAGTAAAATCACATTACATTGATCCGCTTGAAGAATTTAATATTCCTGATTTCGAAAAACATATTTACCATCAGGATCTTCCTGTACAATCAACTTCATATTACGCCGAATGGTGTGTTGCCAGAATGGTGAATAAACAAAAAATAAAAGTATTATTAATAGGGCAAGGCGGCGATGAAATACTCGCGGGTTATCATCATCACTTCTACCGTTACGGCCGGCAATTAATAGTATCGGGGAAATTAAATAAATATTTTTCACTCTTAAAAAAATATTCCGAATTAAAAGGTGTTCCAAGTAACGAAGTGCATAAAAAAATAATTAATGAGGTAAAACTCTCCATAAAATTTAAAGCCGGACTCGCTGATCTCGGAAATAAACTTAGTAATAAATGGAATAGAGCCGATAAATTAATTGATCTCCTGAAAATGGACCTGCAGGAATTTACTTTGCCCACATATTTGCGTTCCGACGACCGCGATGGTATGGCTTTTGGTTTAGAAACAAGACATCCGTTTTTAGATTACAGACTAGTTGATTTTTCTTTTGCCTTACCAAATGATCTGAAAATTAAAGATGGATGGCAAAAATGGATCTTAAGGGAAGCAATGCCTCAAATGCCTGATGCAATAAGATA
>JANYCL010000270.1 GCA_025360355.1 Sphingobacteriaceae bacterium | reverse complement strand
CCGCAATACAAAGCAAAACTGCAATTTACATCGGCTAAAACTTTATTGATAGAATACAGCGACCCGACTTTGGGTGTTAAAGAAATTGATTATAACGAAGCTAATAAAACAATTGAATTAAGAGTAAATGATTTTGTGGATATGGATCCGTATTTGTTTGTAAAACAATAATTCGTACTTCGTCAATCGTAACTCGTACTTCTATAAAGGTTCAACAGCATTTACCATTTCGGCTAATTCTTTCTCGGAAGTAGAGTTCAAAAGATTCATGTTCTCCTGCCAAACATAAAATACATAATAATGATCTTCCACTTTTGCAACATAACGAATCACATTATAAGAATTAGTTTTTGTTTTGGTATCGAAAAAATTTGAGCGACGTTTTTCAAATGAGAAATTTTTGTTAGTTGCTTTTTCGTATTTCTCAACACTCACAAAATGTAAATTCCCAACCATTTCCCTTTTCACTGAATCCATTCCACCAACAGGACTTGGATAAACAACAACATTGAACTTTCCGTTTTTGTTTGGTTTGCTGAATGCCACACCCGAACATCGGCACATTTCATTTCCTTTTTCATCCCAATTTAATTGTCCGCCAAATTCTTTAGCGGTCCAACCTTCAGGCACCGTATATTTTAATTTTAAAATTTTTGATTTCACTGTTTGTGAATACGATGAAACAGTGATCAATAAACAGGTTAAAAAAAGCAATTTTCTCATTTCTTTAAATTTTACGGTGAAGTGAAGCTTGTGTTTTAATTTATTGCTTCTACTTCATCCGTTAAATATAAATAAAAACCCAAATTAAGCCTTAAAAATGTTGTATCTTTGTAAAAGTTCTTTGACGGAAATTATTGGTTCTGAATTCTACATTCATCATTCAAAATTCATAATTCCAAATGGGCCCGACCGGTTTTGACAGTAAGAGCGGTTGATAAGTAAGCATGTAGTGCGTTGTGAATATGGCACTTTAACACTAATTCTCACAACTATAATAGGCGAAGATAACTCTTACGCTATGGCTGCTTAATCTCAGATTAAGTGGACTTTGCAACCCTCGTAGCGTCTTTGCTTAGCGGCGAGAATTTTGCATCATAAATTAGCAAATTGTTTTGGTGATGATGTTAACTAAAACAATATTAGCATCTAAGTTTGAGTTTGGTTTGAATTTATGCCTGGCTTGAATCGAAAATTAAGTAAGTTCTAAACGTGTAGAAAGCTTAGCGATTCCTTATTTGGACCAGGGTTCGAATCCCTGCGGGTCCACAATTCAGGAAAGCACTTCAGAAATGAAGTGCTTTCCTTTTTTATGGTGGGTTTACTTCAAAAAATATTTAAAATTTTATTTTGGGCATTTATAGTCTGGCTATTTGTGCGCACCTTTATTTTTCAAACATTCCGGATTCCTTCTGCCTCCATGCATGGGACGTTATATGAGGGTGATTTTGTTTTGATAAATAAAATGGTGTACGGAGCGCGTTTGCCCATTACACCTTTGTCTTTTAAAATGGGCGGTGAAGATCGTTTTGTTGATTGGATACAAATACCTTATTTCCGTTTATTTGGTTATGGAAAAATTGAAAGAAACGATGTGCTTGCATTTAATTATCCTTTAAATTTTGATCTCCCAATTGATATTGGTGAAGAACATGTTAAACGCTGTATTGCTTTACCGGGCGACTCATTAAAGATCGTAAATGGTGAAGTGTACATCAATTCAGTAAAAGCAAAAGAACCTTCTCATCTTTATTTTGATCACAAGGTTTCTGCTAATGGTGCAATTGATTCTGTTACGATCAAACGTTTTAATATTGAAAAGGTAACACCAACACAAGAAGGAATGTTTTTTAATTTATTCATGAGCCGTGAGCAGGCCGACTCCTTATCAAAACAAAAAAACATTACTTCGGTTAATATTAATTTTTTCACGAAAGAATATTATCGTCCTTCGGTTTATCCTAATTATCCTTCAATACAATGGAACTATGATTTTTTTGGTCCGCTTTGGGTGCCGCGCGACGGCGACAGCGTTTTATTAAATGCAACCAACATTTCTTTATATCAGCGATTGATAGAAAAAAATGAAAAAGTTGCTCTTACTCAAAAAGGCGATTCAATTTTCATTAATAAAAAACACACCTTATATTATACATTCAAACAAAACTATTATTTTGTGATGGGCGATAACCGTCATGATTCAAAAGATTCGCGCGAATGGGGTTTTGTTCCGGAAAGTCATATAATTGGCAAAGCAACTGTGGTTTTATATTCAAACCTTAAGAAAGGGCGCAGTTTTTTAAGTATCGAGTAATACTTTCTTGAATTATTTTTCAAACAATTTATTTTCAGCTGATTACATTTTTTAAGGATAAATCTAAAAGATGTTAAATCCCGTATGTTTCTATATAACTAATCCTGTTAAAATGAAAAAATCTACTCAAACGTTTCTCGGCATCTCTTGTGTTATTGCAACTGCAATTACATTTTATGCTTGGGATTCTCAAAAATCTACCTTGCAGGCATCAAGCCACAGGGAAGCGCCATTGATCGCGAACGATCCATTGGCTGATAATACGGACCTTTACGCATTCCGTAGTCCGGATGATACTAATAAGATCACCATCATCGCTAATTATGTTCCGCTTGAATTATCTCAGGGCGGACCAAATTATTCTTCGTTCGGTGAAAATATCCGCTACGAAATTCATATTGAGAATGATGGTACAACAGGTGATGATATCACTTACCGTTTTACATTTAGTAAAGTAAATCAGGACACAACTACTTTCTTTAATATACGTTTAGGAAAAGAGAATCTTAAAACAACATATATTGCTGAGAAAAGTATAAATGCTGGTCCGTTTACAACAATTGTAAGTTCAGGTATTGTTCCTCCTCCAAATATCGGGCCACGTTCAATAAGTACAGCTGTAGGTTTAAATGCCGCTAGTTATGATGCTTTAATGACAGCAGCAATTGTAAATGCAACCGGTGGTGGTGGTGAAAAAATATTTTGTGGTCCATCTGATGATCCTTTCTTTGTTGACCTTGGAGGTGTTTTTGATTTAGGTCAAACGCGTTCTTCAGGAACAGCTAGAGATGGAGTTGGTAAGAAGAATGTTCATTCTATTTCAATGCAAATTCCAATTGCAACTTTACAAAGTTCAGGCTTAGCGGTTAGTTCTGCTACTAATATATTAGATAGCCGTTTTATTATTGGCGTTTGGGCTTCAGCAAGTCGTCCAACTACACGTACACTTAGTGGTACAGGCGGAAATCCAAATGACGCAGGTGCATATGTACAAGTATCGCGTATTGGTATGCCATTAACTAACGAAGTTATTATTCCGATCGGATCAAAAGATCTTTGGAATTCTCGCACACCTTATAATGAAATTGCATTTCATGAAAATTATTTCTGTAATCCTGAGTTAGCTTTGTATTTGGGTAACAATACTTATGCTGCTGCTGTTCCGGCTTTATCAACTTCATTACGTACACAAAGCCTTTCATTAGGAGCTTATGATTTCCGTAATGGTCAGGCAGGTTTATCAGGTATTCCAAACTCTGCATTAGTAGGTACAGCGTTACACTCTTCTGCATTTGGTGGTTATTTATTACGTGCAGGTAAACCTCGTTCGGTTGATTTACTTCCGATCTTTCATACAGGTGTTCCAAATTTAATTCCGTATCAATTAGCAACAGGAAAACCGGCAGGTAATCCATTAGCAGCAGGAAAACCTTTCATAAATAATTTCTTACCATTATTTGGTGATATGTTACGCTTGAATATGGCGGTTCCGGTTACACAACGCAGCGATCCTAACTTTAGTTCTTTAGGATTAGTTCAAGCTTGTGTTTTAGGATTAACTAGTCCAACATACAGTTCAATTGCAATGCAATTTATTCCTAACATGGATGGATTCCCTAACGGTCGTCGCCTAGAGGATGATGTTACACGTATTGAATTACAAGCTGTGGGCGGAGTAGTTTTAGCAGCTATTGGATTATGGTATGATGATTGTCCTTCTCCATACAATGCACCGCTTACAACACAATTATTAGGAACATTAAGCTACAGTACCGGTGTACAAAACAACGATACTACATTTAAAGCTAATTTCCCTTATGTGCAGGCACCGTGGAGTGGTTACAATAATCATAGCGGACAATAATTATTAACGAACATTAAAATAAAAATCATGAATAAAATATTAATATCAAAGATCCTTGGAGCAACATGTGTTATTGCAACTGCAATTACATTTTATGCTTGGGATTCTCAAAAATCTACCTTGCAGGCTTCAAGTCACAGGGAAGCGCCATTGATCGCGAATGATCCATTGGCTGATAATACAGACCTTTATGCATTCCGTAGTCCGGATGATACTAATAAAGTAACCATCATTGCTAATTACGTTCCGCTTGAATTACCTCAAGGTGGACCTAACTACGCATCGTTCGGTGAAAATGTACGTTATGAAATTCATATCGAGAACGACGGAACAACAGGTGATGATATCACCTACCGTTTTACATTTAGTAAAGTAAATCAGGACACAACTACTTTCTTTAATATACGTTTAGGAAAAGAAAATCTTAAAACGACTTATATTGCTGAGAAAAGTATAAATGCAGGTCCGTTTGTAACAATTGTTACTTCCGGAACTGTTACGCCTCCAAACATAGGTCCGCGTTCAATTAGCGGAGCAGCAGGTTTAGGTGTAGCAAATTATACAACTTTAATTAGTGCGGCAATTGCAAGCGCAACCGGTGGTGGTGGCGAAAAAATATTCTGTGGCCCTGCTGATGATCCTTTCTTTGTTGACTTAGGCGGTATTTTTGATCTTGGACAAACTCGTCAGGGTGGAACAGGTGTTAACAGACCGGAAGATGGAGTTGCTTGTAAGAATGTTCATTCTATTGCAATTCAAATTCCAATCTCAACTTTACAAAGTTCAGGTTTAGCAGTTAGTTCTGCTACTAATATATTAGACAGTCGTTTTATCATTGGTGTTTGGGCTTCTGCAAGCAGACAACAGATCCGTACTTTAAATGCAAACGGAACTGAATCTTATTCGGGTGGTTACATTCAGGTATCACGTGTTGGTATGCCATTAACAAACGAGGCGATCATTCCTATCGGATCAAAAGATCTTTGGAATTCACGTACTCCTTATAATGAAGTTGCTTTTCACGAAAATTATTTCTGTAATCCTGAGTTAGCTTTATATATGGATAACTCGGCTTTTGGCCCTGCAGTTCCGGCTTTATCAGCATTGCGTATTCAAAGTTTATCATTGGGAACTTATGATTTCCGTAATGGTCAACCTGGTTTATTTCCTTTAACAACTAATACAGCTGCCATTGCGGGCACTGCGTTAGATGCTGCGTTATTTGGAAATTATTTGTTACGTTCCGGTAAGCCTCGTTCAGTTGATCTACTTCCTATTTTCCATACCGGCGTTCCTAATTTACGTCCTTACCAATTAGCAACAGGAAAACCTGCGGGTAATCCTTTAGCAGCGGGAAAACCATTTATCAATAATTTCTTACCATTATTTGGTGATATGTTACGCTTAAATATGGCAGTTCCGGTTACACAACGCAGCGATCCTAATTTTAGTTCTTTAGGATTAGTTCAAGCATGTGTTTTAGGATTAACGAATCCAACATACAGTACCATCGCAATGCAGTTTATTCCTAACATGGATGGTTTTCCTAACGGTCGACGTCTAGAGGATGATGTAACTCGTATCGAATTACAAGCTGTAGGCGGAGTAGTATTAGCTGCAATTGGTTTATGGTATGATGATTGTTTAACACCTTTCACAGCACCGGTAACCGCAAAACTATTAGCTACTTTAAATTATAGTACAGGTGTACAAAATAACGACACTACATTTAAAGCTAATTTCCCTTATGTGCAAACACCTTGGAGCGGTTATGGCAAATGCGGCGGACCAACTGCAATGAGTGTTGCTACAGGAATACATGATTATGGTTTTGGAGTTAGAGCGCCGTCTTTAGCGATGATGCAAAATTATCCTAATCCATTTAAAGGAGAAACTACTATTAAATTCAGAGTTGCAGAAAATGCACCGGTAACTATTTCTGTTTACGACTTGCAAGGTAAAAAAGTCGGAACTGTTCTTAATGAGCAGAAACAAGAAGGTACTTATGAGGTTACATACAATGCGGAACATTTAAGTCAGGGTCTTTACATTATAACATTGAGCTCAGGTTATAAAGTTGTTCAGTCTATCAAAATGTCAGTTGTTAAGTAAGTAAGTTTAATTTGTGTAATAAAAAGAATCGGGTAATTTTTGCCCGATTCTTTTATTTACTTTTGTTTTAAATTACAGTTATGCGCAAAAATCTTTATGTTATTTTAGTTAGTGTAACAGGAACGCTTTTAGCGTGTATTTTGTTATTTTCGAAAAAAACGGAAGCAAAGATCCCGTCTTTTAAAGAAAGGGCAGGCGGAGTTTCTTTATCTGCCGAATGGCTCAATACTAAAAAAGCAATGCAAGGTTTGTTAGCAGCTATTGAGCAGAATCCTGAAAATTACAAAGCCATGCTGCAATTGTCGCAAGCTTACATACAAGAAAGCAGAATTACAGGCAATCATGGTTATTATGATAAAGCCGCTTTAGAGTTGTTGGATAAAATTTTAGAAGCAGAACCAAAAAACTTTGATGCACTTTGTTTTAAAGCAACTGTTCTTTTATCCCAACATCATTTTTCAGATGGATTAGTAGTAGCACAAAAAGCATTACCTATAAATCCGGATAATTCTTTTATCTATGGTATTTTATGTGATGCAAATTTAGAATTAGGTAAATATGATCAAGCTGTGAAAATGGCTGATAAAATGGTTTCGGTTAGACCTGATATACGTTCTTATTCACGTGTATCTTATTTGCGCGAAATTTATGGTGATATGCCCGGTGCAAAACAAGCAATAAAATTAGCAATAGCTGCAGGTTATCCCGGTTTAGAACAAACAGAATGGACACGCTGCATATTAGCACATTTATACGAGAACACCGGAATTTTAGACAGCGCCGAATATCAATACAAACTTGCCTTGGCAGAAAGACCCGATTATGCTTTTGCTATTGCAGGTTTAGGACGAATTGCCAAAGCACAAGGAAATTATAAGGATGCAATTTTTTATTTCGAAAAAGCGAAGAAAATGATAATTGAATTTTCTTTTTCGGATGAGTTAACTGATCTGTACCGTTTAAATAAACAACCAACTGAAGCGAATACGAACGCAGAAGAAGTAATTAAAATGTTAGGTCCTAATTCAGATGTAGAAGGAGAAGATGGTCACGGACATTATGCTGATAAAGAATTAGCGTATGCATATTTAAAAACCAATGATGTTGAAAATGCATTAAAACATGCATTGCTCGAATATGAAAGAAGACCTGATAACATTGATGTAAGTGAAACCCTAGCTTGGGTTAAATATAAAAAAGGTGAATTTGCGGAAGCAAATAAATTAATTAATGCTGCTCTTAAAACTAACAGTAAAAACCCTGTTCTTTTAGCACATGCCGGTTTAATAAAAATTAAAGCAGGAGAAACAGAAAAAGGAAAAGCTTTTATAAAAACAGCGATGGAAACAAATCCTTTTATGGATATTGAATTGCGGAATGAAGCAAATCCGTATCTTGCATTGAATTAAAAATTTATGCAGAACTCGGTTCAAAAAGATCAAAATCGAAATGTAATTCTATTTTTGACACTGATCTTCTTGTGTTTATTTTCCTCATCACTACAAGCACACACAAATAATTCAGCACTCGAAAATTTATCACGCACCGATATCTTTTTTGTTTATCTCCAATTAGGATTCACTCACATCATTCCGCTTGGGTTCGATCACATTCTTTTTATTTTAAGTCTGTTTTTATTAAGTCCGAAACTTAAAACAATTATTTGGCAGGCAACTGCATTTACAATTGCACATTCGATAACGCTTGGTTTAGCAATGTACGATGTTGTAGCGGCGCCTTCACACATCATAGAACCAATAATTGCATTATCTATCATGTTTGTTGCGGTAGAGAATATTATAACAGATAAATTAAAACCAACCCGGATATTGATCGTGTTTGCATTTGGTTTAATTCACGGACTTGGTTTTGCTGGTGTTTTAAAAGATCTTGGTCTGCCGCAAAAGGAATTTGTGAATGCCTTAATAAGCTTTAATTTGGGAGTAGAATTAGGGCAGGTTACTATCATTTTAGCGGCTTGGTGGCTGTTCGGGAAATGGTTCAATCAAAAACCTTGGTATAGGAGCCGTATAGTTAATCCTTTATCCACCATTATCGCGCTAGTTGCCCTTTATTGGACCATAGAACGGGCTTTTTTTCAATA
>JANYCL010000205.1 GCA_025360355.1 Sphingobacteriaceae bacterium | reverse complement strand
TTTCCTTTCATCTTGTGCTATTAAGGCTAATCCTAGATAACCGAAAGATATTCTGCTACCATCAATCCTAATAATCATGTCAAATATCTCTTTAGCTTTTTCAACTAACTTCAAATAAGATCTGGTTGAAAGCGTTGTTTCTATAGCAAAATCAATTTTAAGTTTTAAGTTTTTTTTGATTTGATTTAACATAATCCTACCCGCTTCAAAGGACGCATTTTCTGGTTTAAAAGGAGAAATCCCTTTAGCTATTTCATTTGCATTTACAAATTGATAACAATTTAATAGTTCAGGCAAAACAGTATAAGAAGCAGTTGTTTTTCCTGCTCCATTTGGACCTGCAATTATGTATAAATTTGGCATTTATTAAGGTTGTAAATTTAGCTTAATTTTTTATCTTTGCCATAGCTAAAATGGCTGTTTTTCAACAAGATGTCGAAAGTTAAATATAGATTCAATACAAAATCGCTTACCTACGAGAAGGTTAAAGTAACCTTTAAGGACAGGTTTTGGCGTTTTACCTCATATTTGGCTATAGGACTTGTATTTGCTACAGGTACCGTTTTGTTGGCTTATAAGTTCATTGATTCTCCAAAAGAAAAAATGTTGAAACGCGAGATCGAAGCGCTTCAATTACAATACAATTTACTGCATAAAAAAATGGACCAAACCGAATTGGTGCTAAATGATATGCAGGACAGGGATGATAATATTTACCGCGTTATTTTTGAAGCAGAACCAATCCCAAATACAATTCGTCAGGCAGGTTTTGGAGGGAGCGACAGGTATTCGGTGTTCGATAATTTTGATAATGCTGCTTTATTAAAATCGACAACTGAGCGTTTAGATAAAATTACAAAGCAATTATATATTCAATCAAGATCGTTTGATGAAGTGGTGAAATTGGCGAAGAATAAAGAGTTATTAATTTCTTCTATTCCGGCTATCATGCCAATAAATAATAAAGATCTTCGCAGACAACCGGGTGGTTTTGGTTGGAGAACACATCCTATTTATAAAACACCGGAGTTTCATCCGGGAATGGATTTCGCTGCAGAACAAGGCACACCAATTTATGCAACAGGTGATGGAGTTGTGCAGGAAGCTGATGCAAGTTTACAAGGTTATGGTAATCACGTGGTGATCAATCATGGTTTTGGGTACACAACTTTATACGGACATATGAGTAAAATGGCAGTAAGAGTCGGTAAAAAAATTAAGCGTGGTGAGTTAGTTGGTTATGTTGGAAGCACAGGTTTAAGTACTGCGCCACACGTGCATTATGAAGTCATGAAAAATGGTGAGAAAGTAAATCCAATTAATTTTTACTTTAATGATCTTACTCCTGCGCAATATCAAATTATGTTGGAGATGTCAACCAAATCAACCCAATCGTTCGACTGATGAATTCATCGAACATTCAGAAAATTGGTTTTGCAACAGCTATTTCATTGGTAATTGCCAATATGATCGGAACGGGTGTGTTCACCAGTTTAGGTTTTCAGGTGTTGAATATTGAATCCGGTTTTGCGATCATGATGTTGTGGGTTGTCGGCGGAATTTTATCATTATGCGGCGCATTAACTTACGGAGAAATTGGTTCTGCATTTCCGGAGAGTGGGGGAGAGTACAATTATCTTTCAAAATTATATCATCCATCGGTTGGTTTTTTATCAGGGTGGGTTTCTGTCACAGTTGGATTTGCGGCTCCCGTTGCAGCAGCGGCTACAGCTTTAGGTTTGTATGTAAATAAAATTTATGCGGGAGTAAATCCAATTGTATTGGCGATCACAGTAATTGTAATTCTCACTTCAATACATTCGATCAATTTAAAATTTGGAAGTGCCATGCAGCGTGCATTTACTTTAATTAAAATTGTAATTATAGTTATGTTCGTCGGCTTTGGATTGTTTCATCATCCGGATCATGTAACTTCTTTTGCACCTACTTCTGATAGCTGGAGTCAAATTACTTCAGCTGCGTTCGCGGTTTCATTGGTATTTGTTACTTACGCTTATAGCGGATGGAATGCAGCTTCTTATATTGCCGGAGAAATAAAAGAACCACAAAAGAATTTACCGAAAGCTTTGGTTTGGGGAACGTTAATTGTAATGGTGATATATACAGCACTTAATTTTGTTTTTATGTATTCGGTTCCTGTAAATGAATTAAAAGGACAAGTGGAAGTCGGGTATTTAAGTGCCAATAAAATTTTCGGGACAGATCTTGGAAAATTTATGAGTTTGGTAATTGCATTATTATTAGTTTCTACTGTAAGTGCGATGATCTTAGCCGGACCGCGTGTGATGCAGGCGATGGGGAAGAACATGAAACAATTAAGTGTATTTTCAACTTCTAATAAAAATAATGTCCCTTACGTAGCGGTAATTTTTCAGTCGGTGATCTCAATTATTTTAGTTTTAACTGCTTCTTTTGAATCATTAATTACTTATGTTGGTTTCACTTTGAATTTATTTACATTTTTAACAGTTTTTGGTGTGTTTATTCTCCGCACAAAAAGAAAAGATCTGAAACCTACTTACAGAACCCCACTATATCCTGTTACTCCAATTTTGTTTTTGCTGATAAGCGGTTGGATTTTATTTTTTATCTTTAAGAATAAAACCGAAGAATCACTTTATGGTTTAGGAACAGTGGCTTTAGGATTTTTATTTTATTGGTTAAGTGAGAAATTCAACAAAACAAAAAATAATGTTTAAGAGATCTTTTCTCTTCCTATTTCTTGCGTCTCTTTGCGTTCAAGCACAAACTTCTGCTTTTTTAGACAGTCTTTTAAAAACAACACTCACAACTTACAGTAATGTTCTGTCGCAACCCAACAAATACAAATTACAGGTTATTTACACTCAAATAAACCGCGACAAAAATAATTCGCCTTCATTTAAAGAATATAAATTTCACGTCAATAAAAGTTATTTTTATCCCGCAAGTGTTGTGAAATTACCTGTATCGCTGGTTGCACTTTTGAAATTACAGGAATTAAAAGAAAAAGGTGTGAATCTGGAATCCTGCATGATAACCGACAGCGCATTTTTTTGTCAGAAGAAAATTTATGTCGATACCACATCCCAATCTGATCTTCCCTCAATAGGAAATTACATAAAGAAAATGCTTTTGGTGAGTGATAACTACGCTTGTGCACGCACCTATGAATTTGTTGGTTGTGATTATCTCCATAAAAAATTAGAAGACTTAGGTTATGAAAACATCAGAATATTGAACAGGCTTGATGGTTCTTGTCCGGGCGATACCGGAAAAATAACACCGCCAATTTATTTTTTAAGTGCGAATAAAGATACGCTCCATAAGCAAATACTTACAATTGCCCAATACAATAAAGCGCATCCCATAGAAGAATCAAAGGCAGGACAACAATATGTTGGTGCGGATGGAAAAAGATGTCCGGGACCAAAAGATTTTTCTAAACATAATTATTTGGTATTGCATGATCTGCATGATATGATGCGACGAATTATTTTTAATGAGCATTTGAACGAAAAAGAAAAATTGCCTTTATCGAAGGAGAATCACGAATTCATGTTGAAATATTTAGGAATGATGCCGAAAGAAAGTGAATTCCCGAAATACGATAAAAAAATATTTTACGATTCGTTTAAAAAATATTTCATGTATGCGAGTGCTGTTGCAACGATTAAAGGTGACAGTATCCGCGTTTTTAATATTGTTGGTCGTGCTTATGGTTTTTTAATTGATTGTGCTTACATAGTTGATTTTAAAAATAAAGTCGAGTTTTTAGTGAGTTCCTCCATCTATGTTAACGAAAGGGATGTGATAGGCAGCGGAAAATATGAATATGATCAAATAGGACTGCCTTTTTTGAGGGATCTCTCCAAAACTATCTATAATTACGAGCTAAACCGACCTAAAAAACATAAGCCCGATCTCAAGGAGTTTAATTTGTTTGGATATTATTAGAGTTATTGAATAAGTTTCCTTCTCCTTTGGGAGAAGGTGGCACGGAGTGCCGGATGAGGGTACTTTGAAACAGCATTCCTCCGAAGGACCCTCACCCGTCCGCAAGCGGACACCCTCTCCCAAAGGAGAGGGAAATGATCCGTTTATGCATCCTATTTTAAAACAAAATTTCTTTCAAAAATATTCTCGGCCATTACCAAAATTGCATACATTTGTCCACTCATTTTTATGAAGCCATTAATTCCTATAATTACTCTTTTCAGCGCTTTTATTTGTTGCAATAGCAGCGATAATAAAGTGGAAAAAAAAGAAACTCCCAAAACAGATTCAATAAAACCTGTTGTTAAAAAAGATTCTGTTGTTGAGGAAACAACTCCTGAGTTAACACAAACGTTTGGTACGTTCAATCCGGATAATCAATTCAACAATATTACAGCTGTTATCAGCGGATTAAAAGGCAAGGCTCATAAATTAAATTACTTGTTTGATACATCTGCCTGGTCTGCAAATGTTGATTTTGTCGAAAGCAATTGGAAAAAAATAGAACGCATGCGTTTAAAAGCAATGCGTGATTGGGCGTCAAAGGAGTTTGTTAAACCAAATACAGATGCGAAAACAGTTTTTTATCCTTTCTCAGGCCCTGATTTTTTAACGGCAGATGCCTTTTTCCCGAACGCAGATAAATACATTATGTTAGGGTTAGAACCGGTTGGGAAATTACCTGAATTCAAAAAATTCAAATCGGGCGAACATAAATTGTATGCAGAAGATTTTGAAAAATCATTGGGAGATATATTCGATAAAAGTTATTTCATCACCAGGAAAATGCTTAAAGATTTTGGCAGTGCAGAAGTTAAAGGCCTTATGCCTGTGCTCACTTTTTTCATTCGTAAAACCGGACACGAGATCGCTGACATAAAATATTTATACCGTTTCAAACAAGATTCTATTATTGAGAGATCTTATGACACGAAAGTCATGGACCGTGAAAATCCAAAGGATGTAAAAAAACCTTTTGGCGTGAGAATAGATTTTGTAGCAGGAGAAAAGCAGAAATCTGTTTATTATTTTAAATACGACGTAAGTAACAAATTCTTCAATGATACTTGCGCGTTCTATAAATATATTAATTCAAATAAGAATGTTGTGACGTATATCAAGAGCGCATCTTATTTGTTAAACAATAATTTCATGAGCAATATGAAAGATCTGATCCTTAAAAATTCAGATTACATTGTTCAGGATGACACCGGCATGCCATTCAAGAACTTTGTCCAAAAAGACAGCGAATGGAATACAAAATTATATGGTCAGTATGCCCGCCCTGTATCCGATTTCAAATGGCTAAACAAAGAACAAGCTCTTGAAGATGCCTTCAAAAAGGACAGTGCTAACGTTGGGAAATTACCTTTCCATTTGGGCTACCATTGGGGCAGTAAAAAAGACGTTATCATCTACGCTTCTAAGAAGTAGTTTTTTAACCTCACCCACCACGCTACGCGTGGTCCCCCCTCTCCTCAAAGGAGAGGGACTGTTTTTCCTTCTCCTTTGAGGAGAAGGTGTCCGCCGATGGCGGACGGTGAGGTTAATTAGAAGCCCGCCCCACTTTCAGTAACCCTTACTAACAGCCTGTTAATAAGTCTTTAACTAATCTTTAATAAAACATTTTATATTTGAGTATGTCTTTACAACAAGAGCAAACCGACAAACTTTACTATTCGATTAGCGAAGTTTCCGATATGTTTGAAGTAAATGCTTCAACCATTCGTTTCTGGGAAAAAGAATTTGATATTCTTAAACCCACAAAAAATAAAAAAGGTAATCGTATGTTCACCGCAAAGGATATCGAAAACCTTCGTTTGATCGTTCATTACGTTAAAGAAAAAGGCTACACCCTAAGTGGCGCTAAAGACAAATTAAAACGTGGTTCTCCGGAATTGGAGAATGTGAAACTCGAAGTGATCGATAAGTTAAAAGCGATCAGAGAGAAATTACTCGAAATGAAAACGAAGCTTTAAATAAAAATATATTTAGTAGGAAAGGGTAGTCAAAAGCTGCCCTTTTTATTTTAGCATTTTTTCTTCGAGTAGCGGTTGCTTCGCAACCTTTATTCTTCTTGTCACTTTTTGTCTTGATACATGGGCAAATGAAATTTGAGCCAGCCTGTGCGGTGGGAAAAAAATCAAGGCTGTACAGTATTTTGCTAAAATTCATGATTTATCAATCCAGGCGTTACTGAGCGCTTCGCGAGAGGCAACGTAACGCCTAGCGCACAAGCCCAAAATATTTGATAAATCACAAATTTCTTAACGCGAAATCCAGTGAGGCCAGTCTTGTGTTTATAAGTAAAAATATTCTTGGAACGGTTTTGGTATTGATAAAACATTTTGTGGAGAACGAGCGCGAGCCTGAAAACCCGCGCAAGGCGTGTGGCTTTGTGCGGGGAATCGGGTTTTCTTGATCTTCTTTTGTTTCTTTTCTTTATCAAGAAAGAAAAGAAAAGAATAAAATTTGAAACCAAACTCTCATCTTCAAAACAATCTATTTCTGAAAAAACTAGGCGCTAATCCTACGTCTCGCAAAGGAAATCTATCAAAAACGTCTGCTTTATCAAAACCTTACTGTGAAAAAGTAATTTCCTTCAATGGGAAAGAAATTTGGCTTTTGGCTAATATTATAGATTGTATGCCGCACAAGCCTATCCATACTTTATTGTTTTTAATCAGCGTTTTGGCTTTGATGGCATTACTTGCTCTTATTTTTCCGAAAGGCGGAATTGATCTCGGTAATAAATTAAGTTTATCATATCCAACATTGAATAGTTTTTTTGAAGAGAAAAAAGAAAAAACAGATATCTCAAAAATAATTGCTTTAGCAGACGAAGAGGAAAATGATACGATCGTAAAAAAAGATACTGTTGTAAAAGTAATTCCAAAAAAAGATTCGCTTAAAGCTCCGAATCTAAAAGAAGTAGCTATTGATACAACGATAAAACTTTTAACTGTCATTCAATATAAATCAACAGCCAAATCATCTTTAAATAATTTTTTTGCTTCTCTTACTAATATCGCTAACGAACCTAAAAGTATCCGTATTTTACATTACGGCGATTCGCAAATCGAAGGCGACCGCATCAGCGATTATCTCCGTTTAAAATTACAAACACAATTTGGTGGTGAGGGTCCGGGTTTAATTCCGTTGGTTCCAATAACACCAAGTATCATTAACAGAATATCTTTTAGCACAGGTTGGGACCGTTACGGAATTTTCACTGCAAAGGATAAACGTGTGCCACATGTTAATTACGGACCAATGGCAATGTTATTCCGTTATGCTAATTATCCTAAGGCCGATTCTGTTTCGCAAAACAAAGAAGCTACTTTAAAAATTATCACAACAAAAAATGGCGGCGTAAAGTCAATGTCGTATAACAAACTAAAGTTATTTTACGGCGGCGCAAGATCAAAAGTATTGTGTGAGTTTTATGATGGAGGAATTTTTAAAGAAAGTGATAGTTTATTGACCGGAGGTTATTTTAATCTTAAAGAATATCCGGTTGCATCCTTAAATCATGAATTTAAGTTTTCAGGATATGATAGTCCGGATTTTTATGGCGTGTCACTCGAAGGGGGAAAAGGCGTTATGGTAGATAACTTTGGATTGCGTGGGAGTTCAGGAACTTTTTTTATCCAGATAAATAATGTGCAACTGAAACAATTTTACGATTATCTCAATGTAAAATTAATTATTCTGCAATTCGGCGGTAACATGCTCCCGAATTTAAAAGATAAGGAAATGGCAATACAGTTCAGCAGTTATATACAATCACAAATTTATAGAATAAAAAAGATGGCGCCGCAAGCTTCTATTTTAGTAATTGGTCCTGCCGATATGAGTGTAAAAGAAGGAACTGAATATGTAACGCATCCTTTACTCGAGGACCTGCGTAATTCTCTTAAGCAAGCTGCATTCGATACCGATTGCGCTTTTTTCGATATGTATGATTGCATGGGAGGAAAAAACAGTATGGTGACCTGGGTTGATGCAGGAATAGCAGCGAAAGATTATATACATTTTAGTCCGGCCGGTGCGCGGAAAATAGCAGCACTATTGTACTCATCTTTAATCAGCGATTATAATGCTTATGTGCGTTCGAGAAAATAAATTTTTAGTAATTGTATTAGTTCTGTTAAGCGGAATGATGATGGCACAAACCGTTACGCCTGTTGCAGTAAAAACATATTCGTTCATCAATTACAACGAAAATTATTTGCATTACGGAAAAGATAGTTCGTTGATGATGAATTTTTTTAATAAAGTTACTGAGATGAAAGATAAGAAGCGCGACAAAGTTACGATCGTACATTATGGCGGTTCACATATACAAGCAGGAACATGGAGCGATAAATTAATTTTTAATTTTCAGGCTATCGGTAATTGGGAGGGTGGAGGTTTATATTGTTTTCCTTATAAAATTGCTAAAACAAATAGCCCGCATTATTTTAAATCATTTACAACCGGAAGTTGGAAACGTTTCCGTTGCGCAACTTGGAAAGAAATGTGCGTGAATTTGGGAATGGCAGGAATTGCTGCTGTCACTAATGATAGTTCAAATACATTTGGTGTAAAACTCGAGCTAAACAAACATCATGAAAAATTTAATTCTTTAAAGATCTACAGTAATTTAAATCCGAGTTTTCAATATAGTTTAGCACCCATGGCTTCTAAATATATCCGCCGTGATGAGATCCAAAAAGGGTATACAGTTTTTGAATTTGAAGAATATATTGATTCTGTGAATTTTGTTTTGACCAAAGTTGATTCGATACGAAAAGATTTTATGTTGTATGGATTTAGTCTCGAAAATTCTAAACCTGGATTTTATTATGCAGGTTTTGGTGTGAATGGCGCAGCGAGTAATTCGTATTTGAAATGTAATTTATTCGGACAACAACTCGAAACTATAAAACCGGATCTTGTAATATTGTCGTTGGGAGTTAATGATACGCAAGGAAAAGATTTTACAAAAGACGAATACATTGAACACTACGACAGTTTAATAATGGAAATAAGAAAGGTATCGCCGGATTGTGCTATTCTCCTTACTACAACCACTGATAATTATATTAAACGGAGAACTGCAAATAAACGTACTGTAAAAGCACAAGATGCAATGTTTGAATTAATGGAAAAGCACAGAGCTGCTGTTTGGGATCTGTACACGATTATGGGCGGTTACAAATCTATTGCTAAATGGTATAAAGTAGGTTTAGCAGCAAGGGATAAAGTTCATTTTAGTCCGAGAGGTTATGGCATTGTCGGACAAATGATGTTTGATGCTATTGATAAAAGTTATAAAAACAATCTTAAGAAATAGGTGGATAAATTTCTGACATACTTCAAAGATATTTTCACTTTTACAGAGGGAAAACCTTTGTTGTTCACGCAAATGTTCTTCTGGGGATTTTTTGCGGTGGTGTTATTGTTCTATGCTTTAGTGTATAAAAAAATTGCGCTGCGGAATATTTATCTGTTGCTCGTAAGTTTCTTTTTCTATTACAAAACCAGCGGTGTTTTTTTAGTTCTTCTACTTTTTACCATTTGCAGTGATTATAATTGGGGAAGATTGATTCATAATTCAACTTCCCAACGCAATAAAAAAATATTTTTAACCTGCAGTATAATTTTAAACATGTTGTTGCTAGGCTATTTTAAGTATGCTTATTTTTTTACAACGAGTACGAATGAATTATTCGGAACGCATTTCGCTTTCTTTAATCAATTCTCGCATTTCACTAATACTTTTTTAGGAACGCATTTCAGTGTCGATAAATTAATATTACCTGTGGGAATTTCTTTTTTTACTTTTCAATCCATTTCCTATACTGTGGATCTTTATAGAGGAAATGTAAAACCTGTAAAGAATATTTTTGATTATGGATTCTTTGTTTGTTTCTTCCCGCACTTAGTGGCCGGACCAATTGTAAAAGCCCACGATTTTTTATATCAGGTTTATTTGCCTTATGATCTGAAACGGAAAGAATTTGGTTTGGCTTTATTCTGGATATTGAATGGTTTGATGAAAAAAATTGTCGCCGATTATATTGCCGTTAATTTTGTGGATCGTATTTTTGATAGTCCGAATTATTATTCCGGTGTTGAAACTGTATTTGGAATTTTTGGTTATTCCTTACAGATCTATATGGATTTCTCGGGTTATACAGATATTGCCATTGGAGTCGCTTTAATTTTAGGATTCCGACTAAAAACAAATTTTAATTCACCATACAAAGCGCAGGATGTAAGTGATTTCTGGAAACGCTGGCATATTTCATTGTCATCGTGGCTAAAAGAATATTTATACATTCCATTGGGCGGAAACAGAAAAGGAACTGTTGGTTCTTATGTCGCGATAAGTATTTTAGCAATTGTTTTGGTTATGCTCACCGGTAAATTGTGGTTGTTATTAGTTTTATTTGGTTTAGCAATTGCATTCGCTCTAATTTCTTATTTCAGTGTAAAATTTCGCAATTCTGTCAACACAAATATTAATTTAATGGTGACAATGCTATTGGGAGGATTATGGCATGGCAGCAGTTGGTTATTTATTATTTGGGGAGGTTTAAATGGTTTGGGATTGGTAATTCATAAATTGTGGTTGCGAATTTCTCCATTTAAAAATTCAACTTCATTTATGGTAAAAGCAATAACAGTTCTTTTTACTCTCACATTCATTAGTTTTACGCGGATCTTTTTCAGAAGTGATAGTCTGGATATTGTTAGTTTGATCTTCGACCGCATCTCCAATCATTTTGGTTTGGAATTGTTCTTTAAGATCATTCAGGGTTATTCTTTTGTTTTATCATTGGTGTTGATCGGATATTTGATTCATTGGATTCCGGCAAGCATGAAAGAGAAATACCGTGAGTTTTTTGCAGGATTACCAATTTACGCCATGGCATTGGCTGTGGTTGGTGTAATTTTTGTAATGTACCAGTTAATGAGTGATGAAATGCAACCGTTCATTTACTTCCAATTTTAATTAAATTTGAATATCAAACCTGAAGGACATATTTATTTTAGCGGACTGAATGGCTTACGTTTCTTCGCCGCCATTGCAGTTGTGATCACGCATATCGAATTGATCAAATACCAATCGGGTTATTCTGAGATCTGGAAAAATAATAAATTAATTTTCGAATTGGGTTCTTTGGGTGTGATCTTCTTTTTTGTGCTGAGTGGGTTTTTAATTACGTATTTACTTCTGAAAGAAAAATCTGTTACCCAAACTGTCGCTGTAAAAAAGTTTTATTTAAGACGAATTTTAAGAATATGGCCGCTTTATTATTTTATTGTGCTGTTAGGATTTTTAGTATTACCGAATATTCATTTTTTGGATAATGCTTATCTCAATAAATTTATGAATACTAATTTTGTCCCTAATTTCACTCTGTATCTTTTGTTTTTACCTAATCTCGCATTCGCAACTTTCGCTGCTGTTCCGCATATCGGACAAACGTGGTCGATTGGAGTAGAGGAGCAATTTTATGTTCTATGGCCGGTATTAGTTAAACATTGCAAAAATATTTTAAAGGCATTGATATTGGTAATTGTTGTTCTGTTCGCATTAAAAGTTTTGGTCTTGATCTTATGTAAACAATTTCCGGATAGCGGCGCTCTCAAAATAATTAAACCGTTTTTAGCTATGACAAAAATGGAAAGCATGGCTATTGGAGGAATTGGTGCCTATTATTTGTTTACAGACAATCAAAAAATAAAATTTTTTTACAATAATATTTTAATGTTTGTCGCGTTAATTCTGATAGTTGCATTAGTTTATTTTACACCGGCGTTTGTACAGGATGGTGCGTATTTGGTGTTTTCGGCTTTGTTTTTGGTAATTATATTAAATGTTTCATCAAATCCAAATTCAATTTTAAAATTGGAGAATAAACTATTTAAAGTGTTAGGGAATATTTCTTATGGAATTTACATGTATCATTTAATTGTGATCGCCTTTGTATTAAGTACTTTAAAACATTTAAATATAGAGGTAAATGATAGTTTTACCTCTCAGTTAACGGTTTATGGCTCAACGATTTTGCTTACTGTTTTGGTTTCTTACATATCTTACACTTATTTTGAGAAATGGTTTTTAAACCTTAAACATAAGTTTACTATCATAAAAAGCGGTAGTAATTATTAACCGCATTCCCTTCGATTAATCAGGCTTTTTTTCGACAAAATTATTTTTGTTTTCTATTATTATTAATTTAAATTTGGTATATAATATATTATATGAAAGCTGAAATTATAACTAAACTGGAAGAACTGCTGGATAAACCGGCAGGTGAAGTTGCTAACGATGTGCGTACTTTACAAAAAGAGTATCAAAAGCAATGGACAACCGAATTCGAAACTGCTAAGCAAGCATTTGTTGATGAAGGGGGAAAAGCAAAAGAATTTGTTTATGAGAAAAATCTCGATGATCAGAAGATCGCGGAGCTGTTCGAGAAACATCTTAAATTAAAAAAAGACGACGACGATAAAATCAACCGTGAACAACATAAAAATTTATTAGTTCGTCAGGAGATCATAGCCAAAATTAACGACCTCTGTCAAATGAGCAGCAACGTTGGAGCCGCCATTAAAAAATTACAGGAACTTCAAACGCAATGGAAAGAAACAGGCGCTGTTTCTACTCATAAATACAAAGAATTACAGAGCGAATACAGTAAGGCTGTTGAGAATTTCTATTATAACTTAAAGATCTTCCGCGAACTTCAGGAACACGATCTGAAAAAGAATTACGAGCATAAACAGGAATTGCTTGAAAAAATTAAAGGAATTGTTAGTCTGGAAAATATTAAGGAAGTTGAACGTTTAATTAAAGTTTATCGTAACGATTGGGAAGATATTGGTCCGGTGCCGAATGAAAAATGGGAAACTTTAAAAACCGAATTCCGTGCAGCTTTAGATGATGTTTACAAAAAAATAAAATCATTCTATAACGCTGCTGAAGAATTAAAGGAAGGCAATTTACAAGCTAAAAAAGCTTTGGTTGAAAAAGCAAAAGCAATTTTTGAAGGGTTTGACAAGAAAAATGTCGGGAAATGGAATGAAGCCACCAATAAATTAATTGAAGTTCAGAACGAATGGAAAACCATTGGCAGAACTTCACAAAAAGATAATGATATAGTTTGGAATGAATTCAGAACGACTTGCGATGAATTCTTCAATACGAAAAAAGAATTTTTCTCAGTTGTACACGAACAACAAGGTGATGTGAAGAAAGCGAAAATGACTTTGATAGAAAAAGCAGAAGCTTTGCAAAACTCTACTGATTGGGCAAAAACATCGCAGGATCTAATAAAAATCCAAGATTCCTGGAAAAAACAACATTTAGTGAATGAGAGAGAAGAAGGGAAATTGTTTTTCCGTTTCCGTAAAGCTTGTAATGCTTTTTTTGATGCGAAAAAAGCACATCAGGAAGCTCTTGGGGCAGCTTTAGAAGGTAATATTCAAATTAAGGAAGATCTTCTTGCAAAAATTTCTGCATTCTCATTTGGTGATGATGTTGCTGAAAATTTAAATCAGGTAAAACAATTCTCTACCGATTGGAATACAAGCGGACAAATACCATTTAAAGAACGCAAACGTTTGAATGATGCTTTCTATACTAAACTGGATGAATTATTCGAGCAATTGAACATGAATAAGAGTGAGAAATTACTTCTGCAATTCAAAAGTAAACTTGAGCGTTTTGTTCTTTCTGATAACGCAGCCGAATTATTACAGCGTGAAGCAGATTTTTTACGTAAACAAATTGATGAACTCACCAATAATATCAAAACCTACGAGAACAATCTTGGTTTCTTTAAAAATGCGAAAAAAGATAATCCATTACTAAAAGAAGTAAACGATAAAATTGACAACGAACGTCAGAAAATCGCCGACTTTACCGCCAAACGTAAATTGGTAACCGAAGAAATGAATAAGATCAGAAATTCGGTTAAAAAAACTGAGACTGCTTAGTTAATTTCTCCCTTTATAGCCATAAATATTAAAAAGGCTCCGTTCATAAAAATTAATCAAACAGATTAAATTCTAACGTACCTTTGGTCACCTGATGGAACCTATTTTAGAAATACGGAATGTTACCAAGCGTTACTCCAATCATACCGCTGTAAGCGATGTGAGTATTACTGTTCCTAAGCAATCTATTTATGGTTTGTTAGGTCCGAATGGTGCCGGTAAAACATCTCTGATCCGTATCATCAATCAAATTACCGCGCCGGATACTGGTGAGATCTTATTGAATGGTGAAAGACTAAATGCAAAACACGTTGATATTATAGGTTATTTACCTGAAGAACGCGGTTTGTATAAAAAAATGCCCGTTGGCGAACAAGCACTTTATTTAGCACAATTAAAAGGCTTAAAAAAAGCGGAAGCCAAAAAACGTTTAAAATATTGGTTCGAGAAATTTGAAATGCAAACCTGGTGGAGTAAAAAAGTAGATGAGCTCAGTAAAGGAATGCAGCAAAAAGTTCAATTCATCGTCACCATTTTACACGAACCAACTTTATTGATCTTAGATGAACCCTTCAGCGGTTTTGATCCTATAAATGCACAATTGATCCGTAATGAAATTTTAGAATTGAGAAAAAAAGGGGCGACAGTTATTTTTTCGACACATAATATGTCGAGTGTTGAAGAATTGTGCGATCATATTGCTTTAATGAACAAATCTCAAAAAATATTAGATGGTTCGGTAAAAGATATAAGAAGATCGCACAAGAATAATATTTTCCGTATCTCATTTAAAGGAAGTTTGGTTGGATTTACCAATGGATTATGGACCAGTGCGGAGTTGTTAGATAAAGGTGTTGAAGATGATGATGTGAACTGGGCGATCATAAAAATTGCACAAGGAGTAAAATCGAGCGATCTATTGAAAGAATTGTTACCAATAATTGAGATCGTTTCATTTAATGAAGTCATCCCAAGCATGAATGATATTTTTATTTCGAATGTGAATAAAGAAAATAATGTAGTAGGAACGGCAAGCACATTAACAGAATAAGATGGGAAAAATAGGATTAATAATTAAGCGCGAAATAATGGCTAAGCTAAGAAGCAAGGCTTTTGTGGTGATGACGTTTTTAGGTCCGTTG
>JANYCL010000168.1 GCA_025360355.1 Sphingobacteriaceae bacterium | reverse complement strand
TTTCTTCTAATAGGTCTTGAAGCAATTCGGCCGGAGAACCTTCTGCTAATTTTATTTTTTTGTTATCAAATAATTCCAAATAATTTAATTTCTCTAAAACATCCGCATCCAAACTTCCCTGCATGAATGTTTTTAATTTTTCCAAAGTTGTTCCGTTTCCTTCAGGTAAACGGGAATCAATTAATTGAGTGTAGGTTAATTTATTTGCGTCTTTTATTTTATGATTATCATCCGTCAAACCCAATTGCACAAATACATTCCAGGCTTTACAATATCCAACTTGTCTTAATGTACCTCTTAATAATGTCTTAATATTATTTAATCCGTAAGGTTCTTTGTAACCAATACTATCGCGGTTAGCATAAGCATCAAACTTTCCGTAACCTTCAACTTCAATAGTTTCTATTTGCGTAAATAAATTACTGTACGGAATATATTTTAGTTCTCCTCCCTCTAAAAATTGCGCTGTGCCTTGTCCGGCTAAAATTACATTGCGTGGATTCCAGCTAAATTTATAACCCCAAGGATTATCATTACTCTCCGGAGCTACCAATCCGCCACAATACGATTTAAATAAATTTATTTCAGCGCCCTGCGATTTTAAATGATCAATTATTTTCATTGCTGAAGCGTGATCGATCCCGGGATCCAAACCACACTCATTTAATATCAATAAACCTTTTTGTTTTGCTTCATCGTCTAATGCTTTCATTTCAGGACTAACATAACTCGCCGTTGCAATGTGTTTTCCGAATTTTATACAATCACGTGCCACATCTGCATGCATAAAAGCCGGGAGCATTGAAATAACAAAATCATTGTCTTTTATTATAGCTGCACGTTCAGTTGCATTTGTCACATCAAAACTAATTGCTGTTGCGTTTGCAAAACCCTTCACTTTATCCCAGGCCAATTGTTTATTATTATCGGCGACAGTAATGTGCCAATTGTAAGTGCCCGACTGCTTTAACAGATACGAAATAAGGCTTGATGTTGAGCGGCCTGCTCCTATTATTAATATTTTCTGCATAATGTTTACTTAGACAAAATTATAGCAATTCTTGATCGAAAACAACCTAATTCATCAAAACATCTGTTTTCGGTCTTAGAATGCTTAATGCCGATGCCAAAATAAATACTTTAATATTTTGTGTGGCTATCGGTATTAAACTTAAATTTGCTCCTACCTAATAAATTAATGTTCAAATTCTTTATCATATTTTTATCGAGCTGTTTTGTTTGCAGTTCTCAGGTTTTAAATAATAATCTGGTTGTATTCAGCGAAAACGGTAATCCATTTACCCTGTATGTGAATGGCGAATTAATAAACAACGAACCACAAGTGAATATTAAAGCCTTCAACATTAGCGAAGGCTGGTGTAAGTTAAAAGCCATATTTGAAAAAGATAATACTGTTGTTTCTGACTCCATCCATATAAAACCTTTCCAAAAAAACAGCTATAAAGAAATTACTTACTCCATAAAACAAGGAGCCAAAGGCAATAAATTTGTATTTGTGTCGATGAGCGATCTATCTGCTCCACAAACTCCAAAAGTGCCGGAACCACCGGTTATTAAAGGCCCAGTAGCTGATAATAATCTTTATGGTAACTTATACCGGGCTAAAGATAATAAACCGGTTTTTTTTAGGAACTATAATGATACAACCGGAAAATGCAAGTTAAGCTTAAGCGATGATGATGTTTTACATGGCATAAATTTAATTACGAAGTCGAACGATATTCACGACAAGTACAGCTATACTGAAACTATTATTGAATATAATTGTTATACCGTAAATCAACTAAGTCCGTTTTTAAGTTTACTGGAAACTGAAATGGATAAGCTGAAAATAGCGAAAAGAGCATATCCGCATCTTACCGATAAAAACAACATACATAAAATAGGTGAATTATTTTTATTTAAATCCGTTAAAGAAGAATTCGAATACTTTTTAGAGGAAACCGCTAACAAAGAACATCAGTTAAGTTTAAAATGTGCAGTTGCAGTGAGTGATGGTAAAGTATCAGAAATAATAAACATGATTAAAAAAGAAAATTACGAGCACGATAAATTACGAGTTGCTAAAGAACAAACGGTAAACAATTGTTTAAGCAGTGCACAGGTTAAAAAAATACTTGATATTTTTAATCACGATCGCGAGCGGATGGATTTTGTAATATCGGCTTATAACGTAACCATTGATAAAGAAAATTTCAAGATCCTTGAAGAAAATTTTCAGTTCAGCGAAAATAAAACAGAGTTCCTGAAATTTATTTCCAAATAAGCAATGGATACTACCCTCCCGAAAAATAAATTAATTTTAATTGGCATAATGGGTGCAATTGCTGTTTCTTTAGGAGCATTAGGTGCTCATTTTTTAAAATCGAAATTAGAAACAGGTTTAATTACAACTGATCAGTTAAATGGTTTCGACACTGCCGTAAAATATCAGATGTATCATGTGTTGGGAATGTTGCTTCTTGTTATTTTAAATAAATTATTTCCCAATAAATTTTTCGGTTGGGCTTATGCTTTATTTTTCTGGGGCATTATTTTATTCTCAGGCTCACTTTATTTTTTATGCACCCGAAATTTATTAGGCGCCGAATGGCTTAAGTTTTTAGGACCAATTACTCCGCTTGGCGGCATTTGTTTCGTTTTAGGATGGTTATCTATTTGTCTTGCCGTGTTAAAAACTGATAAAAAAGCTTGATGAAAGTATTTTGGCATGACGATTGCAATTCTTAAAATTATTACCATATTTACAACATAAAATAACGAAGCAGATGAAACATCGCTTCATAATAAATAAACCCATATGAAAAAGTTAACCCTTTTATTACTTACAGCTTCATCTTTACTTTTTGTAAACTGCAAAACAAAATCGAAAGCAACATCGAGTGATAGCACAACTAAAACTGCCGAAAAAGAAACTAAAGTTCAGTGCCGTTTGGCAATTGGCTTTAATAGTATCGGTTCAGGGATCGATGCCGCAGCTTTCGATAAAATTGAAGCCTATATTAAAGCTCATCCGAAGAAGCCGGCTTATGAATTGATACCAATGGGACGTGAAGGAGAAAGGGATATTTGCATGAGTTTAAAAGAAATGAACAAAGACGAGCAAAAAACTTTTATTGACGAGATAAAAAAGATGTCCAAAACATCTGACAGAGTGCAAGTTAACGAAAACGCTGAGCGAACGAAACGACCTTAAAAATTGTGAATAAACGGGCTGTAAAAGGCCCTTTTTTTTTGTAAATTTGCGGAACTATAAAATCTCTTTGTAATGAATGAAATTGGATTAAAAGCTACAAATTTCAGCGTAGCGGATCTTGGACTTTCTAATGTTGAAAAGGCTAATTGGAATACAGATGTTACCGAATTAGTGAACGAAACTGTTAAGCGCGGACAAGGCGTTTTAACCGATGTTGGAGCCCTTGCGGTTGATACCGGCGAATTTACTGGTCGTTCCCCTAAAGATAAATTTGTTGTAGTTGATGAGAATACCAAAGATTCAGTTTGGTGGGGTGATGTGAATAACCGTTTTGATAAAGATAAATTTGATGTACTTCACAAACGCATGCTTGCTTATTTTGCAGGTAAAGAAATTTGGGTTCGTGATTCTTATGCTTGTGCAGATCCTAAATACAGAATAAATATTCGTGTTGTAACAGAAACTCCATGGAGCAATTTATTCGCCAACAATTTATTTTTACGTCTGAAAAAAGAAGAGATCGCGACTTTTAAACATGATTGGGTTATTTTAAATGCACCGGGTTACAGAGCTGATCCGGCAATTGACGGAACTCGTCAGCACAATTTTGCGATCATCAACTTCACAAAAAAAATGATCTTGATCGGCGGTACAGGTTATACCGGCGAAATTAAAAAAGGAAT
>JANYCL010000139.1 GCA_025360355.1 Sphingobacteriaceae bacterium | reverse complement strand
TTTAAAACTTCTGAAGTAAATTCTGAAACGAATAATTCTTACGACAACACGTTTACAAATAACGAAGTGAGTACTGAATTTGTTGCGCGCACAAACATCCAAAAGAAATCGGAATTATACGCAAAAAAATACGGTAACATTAGTGCCGACGGTTTAGAATTTAAAGTTCAGATCGCTGTATTTAAATATCGCAAAAATTTTAATTTCCCACGTTTAAACCAATTTGGTTCTATAGAAACAGAAACTTTAGGAGACGGCGTAGTTCGGGTAACTGTTGGAGGAAGTTTTAAAACGCTTGGAGAAGCATTTGAATTGAACAAAAAAGTGGTAAAATCGGGTCAATCCGATGCATTTGTATCGGTATTTTATAAGGGAAAACGGATTTATATCGAAAATCTGGAACAAAAGGGAATTTTTGTTGTAAATAAAAATTAATAAGGCTATTATTACAGTGAAAATGCACTGTAAACTATGAGAAAAAACATCCCCGTACTCGCACTCCTTCTCACTTTTAATTCGTTGTTCTCCCAAATAATGCCCTCAACCGACGAGAACATTCCTTATCTGGTTACTTTTAGTAAAAATGCCGATAAAACTTGGGGAGATGATGATAATATTCAGATCTATTTTTTCACACTGCCGCAGGAAATAAAAACACCTTTTTTTATTCGCATTTTCGATGCCAATAACGGAGGGAAATTAGACGAGAACCGCGGTGGTTTTAATTCAAAAACAAAATTCAGTTTATATGGCGGTAAAGGCGCGCACAGTTCTGATGACGCCAAAAAAACAGACCCCACAGGAAATTATAACAGCGGTTCATTACTTTACACTAAAACTTTTGGTGACGACGCAACATTTGATGATAACTGGTACACATTCGGCCCAATCAATCCCCTTGAAGGTGAATTACAAACCGAATTAGGAGGTTACATTTTTAAATTAGTGGTTGAAGGCTTGGATGGCGATGACGGAAATTTATATAAATTAAGTTTATCGTCTTCTAAAGATGATAATGTAAAAGTAGACGGCGGTAATATTTTCACTTACGAATATTGTTTTCGTTCGTATGACAAAGAACTTACTCTCTGTCATCTTTATCCATTTGTTGCAAAAGGAATTATATCGGTGCACGTAAACGTATACGATTATGATGAAGAAGGATTGATCAGAATTATTTCTGTTGCGAAAAAAGGCGACGAAAGCATTCTCAAAAAATCACTTAACTGGGAAGTCTCAGAACATAAAATTGAACCTGAGGAATTAAATACTTCATTAGATGTGCAGTTCATTAAGAAAAAACCTGTTAAGAATAATAATATAACAGTTTTCATTACGAATCAATACGGTGCTACTCTACCCTTTTATGCCGTACCTATTGGCGGTGTGCCAAAATACAAATACAAAATTAAAGTTACGAAATAAGAAATCTGGTAATGAAAAACAGAATCCTTTTTATTTTATGCTTCCTTGCCACAACGGTTTTTTCGCAGGTATATACTCTTAAAAATTATACCGAAGATGATGGCCTTCCACAATCTTTCATTAACGATATTACACAAGATAAAAACGGATTCTTGTTTGTTGCAACCGGTAATGGTTTAGCTTCGTTTGATGGAAATAAATTTAAATCGTTTAAAGTAGAAAATGGTCTTCCTAATAATTTAGTAACCTCTATCTACGTCGATCATGAAAATAAGATCTGGACCGGACATACTGACGGAGGCGTGGCTATTATCAGAAACAACAACACCATTCAAAATATAAAATTCAAAGAGGAAGTCTCGGCCAGGATAATTCAGATCCTTGAAATTTCAACAAACAATTATCTTTTATTAAAAAAGAATGTCGGGCTGATCTTGTATAACGAACAAAGCGGAGCTTACACTAATATCGAAAACGAACTGTTTAATGAAGTACTAAACGTATTCATTCAAAACGGTGAAATTTTAATGTTGAAGCCAGATGGAATTTACACTATGAAAATAAAAGATCTGGAGGGTAAAAAATATAACTTAACACGTAAGATCACTTTGGTTGACGCAGCTTTGATGAAATTAAGTTTATCAACCCAAAATATTATTGTTGCCGATAACTCCTTTGGAGTTTTGAGATTAAGTAATGATGGCAAGTTTACATCAGTTGATACATTTAAAATTACCAAGAATCCCGGCTCCTCCTTTACAAAATTAACACCCGACAGGTTTTCAAACATTTATGTTTCCTCTACAGATAACGGATTATATAAAATAAATCCTGAAACTGGTGTCATTCAAAATTATACTATTAAAAATGGTTTGAATTCAGACGCCGTTCAATGTCTTTTTATCGATCGCGAGGATAACTTATTAATTGGCACGTATGGCAACGGCTTACAACAATTAAATAATGAACTTTACAGTCACAGTTTTATTTCGAGTGAAAATGAAAAATTATCAGTTAATTCCTCTTTAAAATTTCACGGCAAGCTTGTGCTTGCTTCCAATAAAGGGATCGGGTATTTTGACGGTAACCAAATAAATTTTATTTCCAATCCTTTGCTTTCAAACAAAAACATTAATTGCCTGATGTACTTTAAAAATAATTTTTTCTTTTCTTCCGGAAATGGCAATGTTTTTCAAAGTGACACTTTATTTAAAAAAATAATTAAGATCCCGCTTAAAACTATCAATCAGACTCTTTCAATTAATTCCCTTAGCAACGATGGTGAAAATATTTTGATCTGCTCAACCTCCGGTTTATACATTGTAAAACCTTTTACATACTCCTATCAACTTTTAAATACCGAAGCCGGTTTACTGCATAATAATGTAAGGTTTGTTTTTCTCGACACTAAAAAACATCTATGGGTATGCTCGCCGGGAACTTTGATTTACTATATCGACGATTACAAAGACGTTAAACGTTTTAACGAAGTCCCGGGACTCAAAAATTTTAATACCAATGCTGTTTGCGAAGATAAAGACGGGAACATCTGGATCTCAACCATTGGCGATGGTGTTTTTAAATATAATGGCAGGAATTTTGAAAACTACAATCCTTCCAATGGTTTAAAATCCTATTTCGGTTATGGTATTGTTTGTGACTATAAAGGCGGCGTTTGGGTGAGTCATTCAAATGGTATTTCCTATAAAAATAAAAACAAGAAAAATTTTGAGAAAATTGACGGCACAACAGATCTAATGCAAACACTGTTCATTGAAAATTCTATTTTTTATGATAAAGCAGATAACGAAATTATTTTTGGCACTAATAATGGGATCGTAAACATAAACACCACTAAACAGCGCTTTAACGAAGTTGAGCCCCTTATAAATTTTTTAAACATTTCGCTTAATGATTCTTCTGTTGCTTTTTTCAAGGATACCATTTTGCCTTATAAAGCATATGATCTAACGATCGATTTTGTTGCAGTGTGTTTAAAAGATCCGACTAAAGTAAAATATAAATACCGACTGGAGGGCTATACTGATAAATGGGAATTTGCAAACTATGAAACACAAAAATTAAAATTTCCGAAATTAAAAGACGGCGAATATACTTTTGTGATTTATGCTGCTAATAATGATGGTTTATGGACTTCTAATCCTGTTAAATTCAAATTCACCATTAAAAAGCCGTTCTGGAAAATAATTTGGTTTTACGTTTTTTTGGTTGCTGCATTGTTTGTAATATTTGTTTTTTTAATAAAAGAAAGAACCCGTAGTTTAACAAGGAAACAAAAGGTATTAGAAGAGATCATTGCACAAAAAACGGAAGAGATCCTTTCTGAAAAAGAATTGATCGGAAAAATTAATGACAATTTGCAAATTGTGCTAAAAGATCTAAAAGACAGCATTAATTACGCCAAAAAAATTCAGTCGTACATTTTACCCGATCTTAATAATGTGCAGAAGAATTTAAAAACGTTCCTTTATTTTCAGCCAAAAGATGTTGTGAGTGGAGATTACTATGGTTTTTATAATGTGAGTAAGCATAAAACCATTGTGTTTTTAATTGATTGTACAGGACATGGCGTTCCTGGTGCGTTTTTAACTGTTATTTCAAAAGCCTTTTTAAATAAGATTATTATTGACAAAGAAATTTACGAAGCGGATGAAATTATAGAAAATCTTAATTTGGAATTACGAGCGTTCTTTGATTCGCAAATTGAAGGTGAAGAGAATAAGAATTTTGAAGGATTAGTAATGTCGATCTGCGTAATTGATTACCCGTCTAAAACTGTTGAATATTGTGGTGCAGGCCGGCCTATTCTTTACAAAATTGGGAATGAATTACATTCTCACAAAGGAAATTTACAATCGGTTGGATACGATGAAGATCTACCTCGTTTGGAAGTGCTAAAAATTTCTTTTGAAAAAGGGTTACGGGTCTATTTACATTCTGATGGGATTCAGGATCAGTTTGGTGGTGAGAATATGAAAAAATTCTCTTCCAAGCGTTTAATTGATTCTCTGCAAAAATACCCTGACATGCCATTTGATGAAGAATGTGAGAATGCGATCACCGAATTTTTACAATGGAAAGACGCAGCACAACAGGTTGATGATATTTGTTTCTTCGCGTTTGAGTTATTCTCCGGCTCTTAAACAAGCACCAAAGGCACTTTAATATTATGACGAACACCTTCGATGGTTGTGCCTAATAAAATATCCTTAAAGGTTTTATGGCCGTGTGTACCCATAACAAGAATATCACAATTATTTTTTACAACTAAGGCTGGAATTGCTGTTTTTGGATTTCCGTAACCTAATGCAATTTTACATCGGTAACCTCTTTCTGATAATTGCTGGGAGTGTTGTTTTAAAAATTGATAATCTTGCTCGCGTTCCATGTCAAAAGCATTTTCGCCATAAACTACGGCGTTGGCGCTTTCTAAAACGTGTACTAATAAATATTCTGCTTTTGTGCCGCCAAGACCAATAGCTTTATTGATCGCTTTATTATCGCTGCTGCTGAAATCAACTGAAATGGCAATTGTATTGTATTGAATGTCCTCCGAAAAAATGATCGGGATATAGTCGCCATGAAATTTTGCAATTTTGTCTGAATCATATTTACGGATAAATGGCACAACAATAATATACAACAACATCAGTCCACAAAACAAACATAAAGGCACAATAGTAAAACTAATAAGTATAGCATTCTCTGAACTTGTGATCCAAGAAGTTAATTCAGTAAAAACCATTTTTATGTTCAAACCAATAATAATAATTGCTGCGATCCACGACAAAGTTTTTTGCCAAAAAGGAATAACAAACTCACGCATTTTGTTTTTATCACTCACAAAATGGATCAGAGGAATAATAGCAAAACCCAATTGCAAACTTAAAATAACTTGCGAAAGAATTAATAATTTCCCGGTGCTGCTCTCTCCCATTATAATAATAACTAACAGTGCGGGCACAATGGCAATTAAACGCGTTAATAAACGCCGGATCCACGGCTGTAAACGTAAATTCAAATAACCTTCCATTACAACTTGTCCGGCCAATGTTCCTGTGATCGTTGAGCTTTGTCCGGCGGCAATTAATGCTACTGCAAATAATATTGGTGCTAGCGTGCTTCCCAACATCGGTTCCAGTAAACGGTGTGCATCCTGAATTTCCGAAACATCATTCATGCCTTTTGTATAAAAAGAAGCTGCTGCTAAAATTAAAATAGCTGCGTTTACAAATAATGCTAAGTTTAAAGCGATGGTACTATCAATTACATTAAACTTAATCGCTCTTTTAATACCCGCGGTGTCACGGTCGTATTTTCGGGTTTGTACAAGTGAACTGTGCAAGTACAAGTTGTGCGGCATTACGGTTGCACCAATAATACCAATGGCAATATATAAAGCTTCTTCGTTTGCAATACCCGGAATAATTCCTTTTGCTATTTCACCGATATCGGGTTTAGCTATAGTAAGCTGAATAAAAAACGAAACGCCGATCAGTAATACCAATGAAATAATAAACGCTTCAAGTTTTCGTATTCCCCGGTTCAATAAAAATAATAATACAAAACTATCGAGCACAGTAATGCAAACTCCCATCACCAAAGAAACATGCGGAAATAATAAATGAATACCGATAGCCATTCCAATTACTTCAGCAAGATCACAAGCAGCAATGGCGATTTCAGCTAAAGCATATAAAAACAAATTAACCAGAGGCGGATAACTTTCCCGACTGGCTTGCGCAAGATCTTTTCCGGTTACAATTCCTAAACGCGCGCAATGACTTTGCAATAACAATGCTGTTAAATTACTCATCAACAAAACCCAGATCAAACTGTAACCAAATTTACTTCCACCCGCAATATCTGTTGCCCAGTTCCCCGGATCCATGTAACCAACACTTATCATGTAAGCAGGGCCAAAAAAAGCAAACAAACTCCGCCAGCGACTTTTACTGCTGGTATTAACTGAAGAGTGAACTTCTTCTAACGATTTTCCAGAGGCTTTGTTCATTATTTAATTTCCACTAATATATTTGATGCTGCTTTATGACTTAAAAACAACGAATGCTTATTATTCACTTTTATTTTTAATGATCTGTCGTAACCATTACTTTCTTCAATTTTTAAATTATCTCCTAATGAAATACCTGAATTAGATAAATATTTTAAAAACTCAGAACTATGGTCAGAAACACCGGTAACGACTAAACTATTTTTTTGTTTAGCTGATGATAACGCGATTGACCTTTGAACAGAAAATTTTCCCGCCGCATCCGGAATTGGATCACCATGCGGATCACATTTTGGATTACCTAAAAAATTATCCAGTTTTTGAATTAGCTCATCGCTTTGTATATGTTCCATCTGTTCTGCTATCTCATGTACTTCATCCCACTTAAATTTTAATTTCTCAACTAAAAAAGCTTCCCATAAACGATGTTTGCGAATTACTTTGATCGCTGTCTTTTTTCCTTTATCAGTTAACTTAACACCTTTATATGGTTTGTAATCAATTAACTTTTTATCCGACAATTTTTTTAGCATATCCGTAACAGATGCTGCTTTGTTTTTTAAATGCTCGGAAATTTGGTTAGTACTCACCTCCGCATCGTTATACAAACGACTCAAAGAATAGATCGCTTTCAAATAATTTTCTTCTGTGTAAGAAACTAACATGATGCAAATGTACAAATTTAAATAACCCTAAACAAATTTTTAGACTAGCCTAAATTTACTCATTTACCCCCTCTATTGAGGGATTTTGAGCTTTTGTAGTCATTTAAGCCCTATTTTTGAGGGTTTTAGGGCCGATTCAATGCTCCGATTTCTTGGCTTTTTGGTCAAAAATATTAGCTTTGTACACCAACAAATTCCCATGAAAAAAATAACTTTATTATTCGCAGTTGCTTTATTAATTACAAATTTTTCTGAAGCACAGAAAAAATCAACAGACAAAAAAGAAACAAAACCTGCAACTATTACCGACCCGATGTTGAAACCGGAAACCTATTCTTCTTTATCATTCAGAAGTATTGGTCCTGCCGTAACTTCCGGTCGTGTTATTGATATTGCAGTTAATCCAAAAAATAAAAACGAATGGTATATTGCCGCAGCAGCTGGTGGTGTTTGGAAAACTTCAAACGCAGGTGTAACATTCAGTCCGATCTTTGATGGACAAAGCGCCTACTCTATTGGTTGCGTTTCCATTGATCCAAATAATCCAAATGTAATTTGGGTGGGGACAGGAGAAAATAATAATCAACGCGCAGTTGGTTATGGTGATGGCGTTTATAAAAGTGAAGACGGCGGAAAATCATGGAAAAATGTTGGTCTTAGTAAATCTGAACACATCGGTAATATTTCAATCGATTCCGATAATTCAGATATAGTTTATGTAGCTGCATACGGACCGTTATGGAATCCCGGTGGAGAGCGCGGTATTTATAAAACAACTGATGGCGGTAAAACATGGAAACAAGTTTTAAATGTAAGCGAGAATACAGGATTTAACGAAGTTCACATTGATCCAAAACATAATAATATTATTTACGCAGCTGCACATCAACGCCGTCGACACGAATGGACATACATTAGCGGCGGACCGGAAAGCGCGCTTTATAAAAGTACTGATAGCGGTTTAACCTAGAATAAATTAACTAACGGCTTGCCCACAACTGACATGGGACGGATCTCATTTGACATTTCACCTGTGAATTCGGATGTTGTATATGCAATAATTGAAGCAACTGAAGGAAAAGGCTTTTACAAAAGTACCGACCGTGGTGCAAGTTGGAATAAACAAAGTGATTGGGCCACTGCAGGAAATTATTATCAGGAAATTTTTTGTGATCCGAAAAATGTAGATAAAGTTTATTCGATGGACACTTGGTTACAAGTTACAACAGATGGTGGAAAAACATTTAAAGGTTTGGGAGAAAAAAACAAACACGTAGATAATCACGATATTTATGTTGATCCAAAAAATACAAACCACATGTTAGTTGGCTGCGATGGTGGTTTGTATGAAAGTTTTGATGGAGCTGAAACTTGGGATTACAAAGCTAATTTACCAATAACACAATTTTACCGTGTATGTACCGATAACGACAAACCATTTTATAATATTTATGGCGGAACTCAGGACAATAACTCTTTAGGCGGACCGTCACGTACCAAAAGTGCAACAGGAATTATTAATGCAGATTGGTATGTAACAGTCGGCGGAGATGGCTTTCAATCACGCGTTGATCCAACTGAACCCAATATTGTTTATTCAGAATGGCAATACGGCGGATTAGTTCGTTTCGACAGGAAATCAGGAGAAGCAGTGGATATTCGTCCACAAGAAAAACCGGGCGAGCCTGCATACCGTTTTAATTGGGATGCGCCTATTCTGATTAGTAATTTTGATAATAAAAGAATTTATTTTGCTGCGAACAAAGTTTTCAGAAGTGATGACAGAGGAAATACATGGAAAGTAATTAGTCCGGATATTACTCGTCAGGTTGATAGAAATAAAATGCCTGTAATGGGAAAAGTTTGGAGTATGGATGCGGTTGCAAAAAATCAATCCACTTCGCTTTACGGAAATATTACTTCCTTAGCTGAATCTCCAAAAAATGAAAATATAATTTACGCAGGAACAGATGATGGTTTAATACAAATTACATCTGATGGCGGAAAAACGTGGACTAAAAGCCCACAAGTTCCTTCAACAACAGTTGGTGGTATTACAGTTGGTCCACTTGTTAATTTCATTATGGCATCGCAGTACGATGAGAATATTGCTTATGCAGTTTTAAATAATCACCGTAACGGCGATTTCAAACCTTATTTAGTTAAGACAAGTGACAAAGGAAAAACATGGACAAGCATTACAGGCAATTTACCTGTAAGCGGATCTGCTTATAGTATGGCAGAAGATCATTTAAACAAAAATCTTTTATTCTGCGGAACTGAATTCGGTTTTTATTTTAGCAATGACGGCGGGAAGAACTGGATCGAAATAAAAAATGGTTTGCCTGAAGCAATTTGCATCAAAGATATTGCGATCCAAAAAAGAGAGAACGATATTATCATTGCAACCTTTGGTCGTGGGTTTTATGTAATTGATGATTATAGTTTATTACAAAATATCAAAAAAGCAGATCTTGATAAGAAAGCATTTATTTTCCCTGTAAAAGATGGCTTGGTATTTAACGAATCAACACCATATGGTCATAAAGGAAAATCTTTTCAGGGAGCTTCCTTATTCAATGCAAGTAATCCTCCTATTGGTGCAACTATAACATATTACCAAAAAGATTCTTACAAAAGTTTAAAAGATAAACGTAAAGATGCAGAGAAAGATAAAGTAAAAGCAAACAAAGATGTTTTTTATCCTGTTGCCGACAGTATCCGTTTAGAAGATAACGAAGAAGCCGCTTATACTTTAGTTATCATAACAGATGAGCAAGGAAACGAAGTCCGCAAACTAAAACAAGATGCAAATAAGGGCATGAAAAAAATTACTTGGGACGGAAGATTAGAAGTTACAGGGCCAGTTAATTTTTACACCCCAAATCCGGATAATCCTTACGAAGGTGCAGATGCAGGTCCGGTTGCAATACCCGGAAAATATTTTGCACAAGTTGTAAAAGTGTACAATGCACAAATAGAAATTTTAAGTGATAAGGTTGGATTTAATTTAGTAACGCTTCAAAATTCTACACTTCCAATTCCTGATCAAAAAGAAATGATGGATTTTAATAGATCTCTGGGAGAATTCAGACGCGTTGTAATGGGAAGCGATGCTTATATCGGTAACATGAGTGAGCGTTTGAAATATTTAAAAGCCGGTTTACAAAAAGGTCCGAGCAACAGCATGACGTTGATGAACGATGTAAAAACAATTGAATCGCAAATAAAAGATATTTCCTTTATCATGCATGGTGATGGAAGTTTAGCAAAACGTGAATTCGAAACTTTACCAGGCTTAACAGGTTCATTGGAAAATATGATCGGCGGAACATGGGGAAATTCTTTAGGCGCTACCACTACCTACAAAGAAAAATTAAGTGAGATAAAAGATAAATTTAAACTTGTGTATGCTCAAATTTCAGATGCATCAAAAAAATTAAATGATCTTGAAGCAAAAGCTGAAAGCATGAAATTGCCAGCAACACCAGGCAGATTGCCAAAGTGGGAATAATTTTTTAAAATGCTGATAACAAATAGTTCCATAGAGGATCTAAAAGTAATTTTTGAATTATTCGACGGTGCTATTGCTTACCAAAAAAGAAAAGGTTACGAATTGTGGCCGCAGTTCAGTCGTGAATTGATCATAACTGAAATAAAAGAAAAACGGCATTGGAAAATAATAGAGGACGATACCATTGTTTGCATATTTTCAGTAATGTATAACGATCCTGTCATTTGGGGCGAAAAAAACAAAGATCCCGCAATTTATCTTCACCGCATTACAACTAATTCTGATTTTAAAGGTAAAAACATAATGGAAGTGATAAAACATTGGGCTATAGAACATGCGAAAGAGAATAACAAAGAATATCTCCGCATGGATACCTGGGGCAATAATGAAATATTACGGAATTATTATATAAATTGCGGTTTCAACTATATTGGTCAGCAGCAGCTTCAAAAAGTTGAGGGCTTACCTGAACATTATGGCGGTTCGTTACTTAGTTTATTTGAAAACAAAATAAAAAAATAACAAATGAAAAAACTTATTCTTCTTCTCGCTTTCTTCGGCCTTACTGCAATGAATGCACAAAACAAAACCGGTGATATTATAGGTACTTACATGAATCCTGAAGGAGAGGCTGTGATAAAGATTTTTGAAAGCGGTGGTAAATACTTTGGCATGCTGGCTTGGACAAAAAATCCGGATAGATTAGATGAAAACAATCCAGATGTAAAAAAGCGGACTCAAAAAAGACTTGGTTTGGTTATCATGAATAATTTTGTGTTTGATGGTGATGATACCTGGAAAGATGGGACTATTTACGATCCGAAAAATGGAAAAACTTACGATTGCAAAGTAACCCGCGATTCAAAAGGCAATTTAGACATCCGTGGATTCATTGGCATTTCTTTATTAGGAAGAACTGCGCATTGGACCAAAATAGATTTTAAAGAAAAATAATTCCGGTAATCCGATCTGATGTTATCAACCAATAGAATAACAAATTCCGTTTTCTTCTTAGTTGCCATAACTATTTCAACTATTGTTATTCTCTTACCGCCCAACAATGTTTTATCTTACGATGTTTTTGGATACTACATGTATCTGCCTTTGCAATTTAAATATCATAACCTAACAATACAGAACTACAGTGTAATTACTCAAACTCTTAAAAACTATCACGCCAGCGAAACTTTTTATCAAGCAGTAAAGTGGGATAATGGTAATTGGGTCATACGTTACCCTATCGGCTTATCAATTTTTTACGCTCCCTTTTATTTTATTGCTGATCTTATTGCTCCACATACAAAATATCCTGCTGATGGTTTTTCTCGACCATACCAACTGAGTGTTTTATATGGTTGTTTAATTTACACTTTGATCGGTTTGTGTTTTGTAAAAAAAACACTTTGCACTTTGTTCAATGACAAAACCGCTGCACTTACATTACTTGCAATTGCATTAGGAACAAATTATTTTTTTCATTCGAGCATCCACGGACAAGGCGCTATGTCGCACAACTTATTATTTACATTGTACGCTGTTATAGTTTACCTGACCATTCAATGGCATACAACATTTAAAATTAAACATGCCGTGTTACTTGGTTTGTGTATTGGGTTAGCGGCTTTGTGTCGTCCGTCGGAAATAATTAGCGGATTGATTCCGTTATTATATGGTGTAAGCAATTGGAAAAGTTTTAAAGACAAGCTGAATTTATTTAAGATGAGATCCAAACAAATAGTGGTATTTGGTTTTGCATTAGCAGGAGTTGGATTTATTCAATTGTATTATTATAAATATGCATCCGGACATTTCTTCGTCAATCCTTATGGTTCAGGAAATCCAGGAGAGGGAATGGAATTATTTAAGCCGCATCTTTTAAAAGTTTTATTTAGTTTCCGGAAGGGTTGGTTCATTTATACACCATTAATGATCTTCATCAGCATCGGATTTTATTTTCTTTACAAAAAGAATAAAAATTTATTTCTGCCTGTGCTCGCCTACTCTTTAGCGAGTCTTTATATCGTTTCGAGTTGGAGCTGTTGGTGGTTCGGCAGTTGTTTCGGAAACCGCGCTCTTGTTGCTACTTATGCCGTATTGTGTATTCCCTTGGGTTATTTTGCCGATCATTTTTTACAACACCGAATAAAAAATTTATGTTTCTTATTAATTATTTTTTTCATTGGATTAAATTTATTTCAATCCTGGCAAATGCGGGAAGGAATTTTGGACACAACAAATATGTCGAGAGC
>JANYCL010000105.1 GCA_025360355.1 Sphingobacteriaceae bacterium | reverse complement strand
AGGAGAGAAAACTAATATTTTTTTGTGACCTTTTTTAGCAAGTTCTTCAATTACTTTATCGCTGTATGGTTTAAGCCATTTGTCATCAAGTCGTGATTGAAATGTGGATTGGTATTTTCCTTCCGGGATATTTAATTGTTTCACAAGTTCACGTGTTGTAGCAAAACAATTAGCACGGTAACACAAACGATTTTTATCTGTGATCACATCGCAGCAGGATCCCAATTTACAACTCCCATCGCTGAATTCAGTTGAGGCCTTTGTGATCTGTCTTTCAGGCAATCCATGATAACTGAAAATAAAATGATCGTAATCACTGAGATTATATTTTTTTGCTTTTTCAACGCAAGCATTAATAAAACCTCTATTGTCGAAAAAATTCTGAATGAATTTAACCGGAGGTGCGCCTGACCATTTTTTTAATGCTCGTTCAGTTTCTTCTATAGATGACGATGTACTTGAAGTCGCAAATTGCGGATACAATGGTAGAACTGTTAAAGAACTGATATTTTTTGTTTTCAATCTTTCTATTGCTGCATGAATAGATGGTTCCTGATAACGCATTCCGAATTCAACCACGTATTCATCGCCTAATTCTTTTTGTACTTTCTTTTGTAAGTTAAGTCCGTGAATTAATAAAGGCGATCCTTCTTTTGCCCAGATCTTTTCATACAACTTTGCTGATTTCCCTGCTCGGAAAGGAACGATGATCGCGTTAACTAAAAAAAATCTTCCTACAGGATTAATATCAATTACGCGCGGATCGTTAAGGAACTGTGTCAAATATCTGCGGACATCTTTTTTTGCAGGACTTTTTGGCGTGCCTAAATTTATTAGCAGAACTGCTTTTTTCATTTTAAGGATTCGGCGTTTCGCGGTTTGGATCTTCTGTAACAGAATTAGTAACCGTAACTTTTTCTTTAATAAATTTTTTCTGGAACACTAAAATAATTCCTACACCACATGAAATAGAGAAATCAGCAAAATTAAAAATGGGTCTGAAAAATTGAAAATCTTCACCGCCCCAAATTGGAAACCAACCAGGAAAAGTTCCATTCCAGATCGGAAAATAAAACATATCTACAACTCTTCCATGTAAAAAACCTGCGTAACCACCTTCGGCCGGTAAAAATTTAGAAACATTGAATTCATCACTTTCACTAAACATCAAACCGTAAAAAGTACTGTCTAAAATATTTCCAATTGCTCCAGCTAAAATTAAAGACACAGAAAAAATAAAACCGGGATGTTCTCCTTTTTTTACAATGTGTATCACATACCAAACACCTGCAATTGAAGCAAGTATTCTAAATGAACTTAAAATTAATTTTCCGTAATCGCCGCCAAATTCCAAACCAAAAGCCATACCGGGATTTTCAGTGAAATGTAAAATGAACCATTCACCTGCAACGCGTTTTACTTCACCAAGAGGATAATGCAGCTTAATGTAGATCTTAATGAACTGATCAAAGAACAGAACAGAAAAAATGGCGAGTAATGGTATTTTGTATTTTTTGAGCATGGTAAATAAAAAAGTGCCAAACGTTTTGACCCGGTCTGGCACTAATTAAATGATCACAATAAAATTATCTGTTTTGATTTAATTTAGCATCAATACCTAAAGTAGCATGCGGCACACTGCGCAAACGCTCTTTCGGAATTAATTTTCCGCTCACTCGGCAAATGCCATAAGTTTTGTTCTCAATACGAACTAAAGCATTTTTTAAATTAATGATATATTTTTCCTGACGCGCTGCTAATTGTGCAGTTTCTTCTTTTGATAAAACATCGCTTCCATCTTCCAATAATTTAAATGTTGGAGATGTATCATCCGTTCCGTGATTATCTTCGTTAGAAAGTGTTTGCTTTAACAGATCGTAATCAGTTTGAGCTTCTTTACATTTTATAAGAATCAATTCTTTAAACTCAGCTAATTCTTTATCGGTATAGCGAGAACGATTATCTTTTGTATTTATAAAAGGTTTTGGTTCAGCTTCTTTACTTTTTTTAATTAATGGTTTAGAAAGATCTATTTGTAACGGACGGTTACGGATATAAGCTTCCATGCTTCCGCTTTTTGAAGTACCGCTATTTTTTTTGCGGCGACCACGTCCTTTTTTAATTGGGATCTCATCATCATCATCATCATCAGCTGGAGGAGGAATATCGCCATCATCAAGAACAGCCGGTTCTTCCAAGTCGCCCTCTAAAACATCATCTTCATCACCTTTTTCGTAATCATCTTTTACGTCTACATCATCATCGTCATCATCTCCGCCTTTTTTCTTTCCTTTTTTTATTTTCTCAGGCTTGCCTGCTTTTTTAATGGCATCAATTGGTTTCCCTTTTTTTACCATTAGATCTTTTACAGATTTTTTAGCTTCAATTTTTTTTGCAGGAGCCGCTACTTTTTTAGCTATAACTTTTTTTGCAGGCTTTGCTACTTTTTTAGCAACAACCTTCTTTGTAGGCTTTGCTTTTTTAGCAACTGGTTTTTTTATTTTCTTTGCAGGCTTACTGACTTTCTTTGCAGTTTTTTTTGCCGGTTTGCTTGCTTTCTTCGCGGGTTTCGATGCCTTCGCTTTTTTTGTTTTCTTTGCCATCTTTCTCAGTTTAATTTTTCAATTGATATCAATGTCGATATCGTCTCATCAACTTCAACAGCGGTTGCAGTGTTTAGGTTCAGATTTTGAACCAATTGCAAGTCGCCCGTCAGAGTTTCAGAGCAAATATAATTTAAATTATTATTTATAGCCGTATTAAGCACTTCATTTTCTTGAATTTTCACTAAAATACGGTCGGTAACGTCTAAACCCTTGTCTTTACGCATGTTTTGTATGCGATTAACAATTTCGCGGGCAAGGCCTTCCTGTTTCAATCCTTCCGAAATAGTTACGTCAAGTGCCACAGTTATCGGACCACTATTTGCCACTTTCCAACCCGGAATATCAACAGGAATGATCTCAACATCTTCGGTCTCTAATAGTATTTCAGTTCCATTAATATTCACAGCATATTTGCCGTTACGCTCAATTTCGTGAATTATTTTTGCGCCATTCTCGCCTGCGTATGCCTGAACAGCTTTCATGTTAGCTCCGCATTTTTTACCTAATGTTTTAAAATTAAGTTTTAAATTTTTCGTGATCTGTGTTTTGCTTTCATCAACGAATTCAATTTCTTTTACATTCACTTCAGCTAAAATTAAATCTTTTACAGCTTCAATTTTAGTTTGAGTTTCTTTATCTAAAACAGGAATTTGTATTTTTTGTAAGGGCTGACGAACACGTAAATTTTCTTTTTTACGGATGGATAAGATCATGGATGAAATTTTCTGAGCCAACTCCATGCGTTGCTCTAATTCAACATCGATGATGTTTGTTTCTGCTTTTACCAATTGTGTTAAGTGAACAGATTCAAATTGCAAAGACGTTTTATCCGCAATTGCTTTTTCTTTAACAGGAATCCGTAAATTCTGATACATCCACTCACCAAAAAACGGCGCAATAGGACTCATTAACTGCGCAACAACCAATAAACATTCGTGCAAAGTTTCGTAAGCAGCTTTTTTATCAGTGCTCATTTCGCCTTTCCAAAAACGACGGCGACTTAATCGCACGTACCAATTACTTAAATGCTGATCAACAAATTCTTCTATCAAGCGTGCAGCGCGGTGTGGTTCGAATGTTTCGTATAATTCGGTTGTGTCTTTTATTAAACTGTGAAGCTTAGATAAGATCCAGCGGTCGAGTTCTTGTCTGTCTTTAACAGGAACAATATTTTTTTCATCTACTAAAAAGTTATCGACGTTCGCATACAAAGCATAGAAACCATAAGTATTATAAAGTGTTCCGAATAATTGTCGCTGCACTTCAGCAATTCCTTCCACATCAAATTTTAAATTATCCCATGGTGCCGCATTCGCGATCATGTACCAGCGTGTTGCATCGGCACCATATTTATCCAATGTAATGAACGGATCAGTTGCGTTACCTAAACGCTTGCTCATTTTATTTCCGTTCTTGTCCAGAACTAAACCGTTACTCACCACATTTTTATAAGCAACAGAATCGAAATTCATTGTCGCAATGGCGTGTAATGTAAAGAACCATCCGCGTGTTTGATCGACACCTTCCGCAATAAAATCAGCCGGAAAATATTTTTTCCCGTCGATCAATTCTTTGTTTTCGAAAGGATAATGAACCTGGGCATACGGCATAGAGCCGGAATCAAACCAAACATCGATAAGATCCGGTTCGCGGAAAAGTTTTTTTCCGTTTTTCTCCAATACAATTGTGTCTGCGTAAGGTTTGTGAAGATCGAATGTATTATAGTTTTCTTTAGAATTATTTCCTGCTTTGAAATCCTTTAACGGATTTTCTTTCATTATATTTTTAGAAACTGCATTCGCAATTTCTTTTTGTAGATCTTCAGCTGAACCAATGCAAATTTGTTCCGAACGGTCTTCACTTGTCCAGATAGGAATTGGAATTCCCCAGAAGCGTGAACGTGATAAATTCCAATCGTTCAGATTTTCCAGCCAATTGCCAAAACGGCCTGTACCAGTCGATTCCGGTTTCCAGTTAATCGTTTTATTTAGTTCGATCATCCGGTCCTTCATGGCCGTTGATTTAATAAACCAGGAATCTAAGGGATAATACAATACCGGCTTATCCGTGCGCCAGCAATGTGGGTAACTGTGTACGTAATGTTCTTTCTTAAAAAGTTTTCCTTCTTCCTGCAA
>JANYCL010000077.1 GCA_025360355.1 Sphingobacteriaceae bacterium | reverse complement strand
TTTTTAAAAGTTCTTCTAATTGCTTCAGATCAACATTTCCTTTTTCGTCAATGTTTAACCAGCTTACTTTTATTTTTCCTTCTTTCTCTAAAGTACTAAGTGTATGTTCAACTGCATGATGTTCAATTTTGCTGGAGATCGCGTGTTTAATACCGTACATTTCTATCGCTTTACAAATAGCCATGTTATCAGCTTCTGTTCCGCCCGAAGTAAAAAATATTTCGGCAGGCGCAACATTTAAATGTTTTGCGACACTTTTACGCGCAGTTTCAATTGCAGTTCGTGTTTTCCGTCCGAAGGAATGTATAGAAGATGGATTTCCGAATTCTTCGCGCATGTAAGGTAACATGGCATTAAAAACTTCTTCATCCAGTTGCGTTGTAGCCGCGTTATCGAGATAAATTTTGCTCATTTGAGTACTTGAGTTTTGATATTACAAATATCCGATAAAATTTTGAGGTTTGAAATGGTATTTTACCAATATTATGGGATTCTAAAGTAGGTAATAGCGAATAGCCATTAGGGAATAGGGATAAAAGTTCCCTATTAACTATTCGCTATTGCCTAATAACTAATTCTTAATGATTTCCTTTATATCAGAAATGATCTTCTTTGCAAGAGTTTCAGCAGTAGCTAAAGTTTCGCTCTCAGAATAAATCCGGATGATAGGTTCTGTATTTGATTTGCGCAAATGAACCCATTCTTTATCAAATTCAATTTTCACACCATCAACAGTATTCACAGGCTGCTTAGAATATTTGTTTTTTACGCTTTCTAAAACTTTGTCGACATTAATTTCCGGCGTTAATTCAATTTTATTTTTTGAAATATAATAATTCGGATACGATGCGCGCAATGAAGAAACCGATTTACCATATTTTGCTAAATGAGTTAAGAAAATAGCAATTCCTACTAAAGCATCACGACCGTAATGCAATTCAGGTAAAATAATTCCGCCATTACCTTCTCCGCCTATTATGGCTTTGGTTTCCTTCATCATCGTCACAACATTTACTTCACCCACAGCGGAGGCAGAATATTTTCCACCATTCTTTTCTGTAATATCACGCAAAGCACGTGTTGATGATAGATTAGAAACTGTATTTCCGCCTTTGTGTTGTTTCAAAACATAATCTGCAACAGCAACCAAAGTATATTCCTCACCAAACATTTCACCGTCTTCGCAAACCATTGCTAAACGGTCTACATCCGGATCGACACTAATACCCACATGTGATTTTGTTTTTATCACAACTGCTGAAAGATCTTTCAAATGCTCAGGCAAAGGTTCAGGATTGTGCGCAAAATTTCCGTCGGGTTCACAATATAATTTATGGATCTTTTTTACACCTAAAGCTTCCAACAACAAAGGCACCGCAAAACCGCCGCATGAATTTACAGCGTCAACACTTATCACAAGATCAGCAACAGCAATCGCTTTTATATCAACATAAGGTAATTTTAAAATTTTCTCGAAATGTTTTTGAAGCATGTCGTCACGCTTTGTGTATTTTCCAAGAGCGCCAACTTCACAATAACTGAAGTCTTCCTTATCTGCTATTTCTAAAATATATTTTCCTTCTTCCTCCGAAATAAATTCGCCTTTGCTATTTAATAATTTTAAAGCGTTCCATTGTTTTGGATTATGTGAGGCGGTTAAAATAATTCCGCCGTTTGCTTTTAATTCGGTGACTGCCATTTCAACAGTTGGTGTCGTGCTCAGATCCAGATCAAAAACATCAATACCCAAACCCATTAATGTTCCGCAAACAATATTATTTACCATGAGTCCTGATAAACGAGCGTCTCTTCCAACAACAACAGAAGCCGTTCCTGTTTTTGTGTTTTTAATTATCCACGAACCGTAAGCTGAAGTGAACTTTACAATATCCAATGGCGTTAAACCATCATTGGGTTTCCCGCCAATAGTTCCCCTGAATCCCGAAATACTTTTAATGAGTGTCAATAGTGAAAATTTTGGTGTAAAGTTAGCATCTTACCAATTCCCACCATTTTAATTAATTTTTTTTATTGACATTTTTAAGGTTTTTTCTGTTAAAAACATGATAATGGAAATCGAAAAAAAACTTAACTTTGTGTAAACAAGGATTGCCTATTTATGAGTCAGTTTGACGGAGAAGATTTTGAAGGACAGGATTTTGAAGAGGTTCTAAAGCGTTTTGAGGACATGCTTACCACAGGGAAGCACAGTTTTTTTGATGCCGATGAATTAGAAGATATAATTGAATATTATTTTCAGTGGCTTAACTATGAAATGGTTAAAAAAACTATTGATTTTGGGATGAAGCAATTCCCCTATTCTACCCAATTAAAAATTAAACAAGCGCAGTATTTATCCAGTCAGCATTACACTAAGGAAGCTTTAAATTTATTAAACGAAATTGAACAAATTGAAAGTGCCAATTTCGATCTGTTCATGGCTCGCGGTTATATTTATAGTCAGATGGGTTTAGGCGAACAAGCTATCGAGAATTTTAAAAAAGCGTTGCCTTTAGCTGAATTCAAAGATGAAGTTTATTTAGCATTAGGTGTTGAATTTTTAAATGAAGAGAAACCCGATGATGCTATTTATTATTTAAAAAAAGCAATAAAAATAAATCCGCGCAATGAAGTCGCTTTAAATGAACTCTCTTTGTGTTTTGACTTGACAAACAAAGCGGAAGACGCCATTTCTTTTTTCATTGATTACATTGATGAATTTCCATATAGTTATTATGCCTGGTTCAATTTAGGATTAGCTTATAACCGTTTTGGTTTATTTGAAAAAGCGATTGAAGCTTATGATTACGCGATTGCAATCAACGATAAATTCAGCTCAGCTTATTTTAATAAAGCAAAT